>JABSRF010000108.1 GCA_013215275.1 Oligoflexales bacterium
TCTCCTTATGTAAATTCAGCATGTTACATTTAGGAGTTTTACTTATCAAATGGTCCTAAAAACGGGGTCCACTATAAAAATCAACACCAAGGCCTTTTGTATGTGAGCTATTTTCCGCTCCACCAACGGCCTTATTTACATAGAAAGATCTAAACCCTGATGAAATCTCCACCGTGGTGAAAAGCTCTAAAAACTCAATTGGACCACATAGACTCTTCATATTTTTGATGTGGCTATGGGTCGGGTTATTTACCAAGCCCTTGTATTTAGCCGTAGAAGAGTGGGTAAAATCTTTTAGAGTGTGGTTTTCACAGATTTTCATTGAAAACAGCCTTCTATTCATCTCTAGCAAAGATAAAAAGCAAGAATCAGGCCCTTTTTTGCTGTAATAATTACGGCAATTTACATGGGTTTAAATGTATAAAAAGTTGACACTAGCAGGAATATTTTACAAAGAAAGGAAGAAGAGTCAGTTATATTCTGTATAAAGAGATGGTTTTTTACAACTCCAATACCTGATCCGCAAGCTGGTTAAACTCTTCTTTATTTGAAAAATTATGAGTCAGAGCGCCATCATGAGAGGACCAAGTGATTGGGGTTGAAAATTCACTGCTGAACTGGACTCCTTCTTTGTTGACAAAGTTTTGAATCCCAGACAGAACTTCTTTTTGCACACGAGTCCATTGTTCTTCTTTTAGCAAGCGTTTAGATATGTGCCCACCCAATGAAAAACGCTGACGAAAGGTCGGAATGACGACAACCATACCCTTATCCAGGGCTTTTTCTAGCTCCGCAAACACAGCCTGATTAGTGCCGTATGACATGGTATTAATGCCTACATACTGGGGGTGAGCCTTGCCTCGGCTGGGCCCTGTCGGTCCAGCCATACCACCACCATTAAGGTACTCTTTACGTTTTAAGTACTGGTTTTCAGCATTCGCTCCCCAACAATAAAGATGGCTAGAATCCCAACCTTCCTCTATGCCCGGAACCCTTCCAAAGTGCACGACGCCTTTTTCTCCCTTTTCCCTGTATTTCTTTACATACTTTTCAGTAGTCTTTGATCCCTTGAGTTTTTTGCGGTGAGAAAAGCCCAATTTATGGCGGATCGAGGATGCTAGACCCACCAGGCCTAGGTTGGTAAAGAACCAACTATTGTTACCATACCACTTAGAAGAAGCAGATTTATCTTTTCCAAAGTCTGCGAGTTTCTTTTCAGCTTCTCCTCCAAGAAGTGTCTGTGCTCCTAAGAAAAATGATAAAAACAATGCTAATTTTTTAAAAATCATGCTTTTCACTCTCAATAGATTATGCTCGTTTTTAACAACAACAAACAACTCGAGATCTATAACTAAATTTGAATGAATTTTCTAGTAAAACCGACCGCAACACCAAAGGAAGGAGCCTCTTCTTTAATCTCACCGATTCTTGCAGATATTAAATCCTAGACGATGATCCACGATAGCAATATCTTGAAACCCAAGCAGATTCCATTCTTCTGCCGCGTTCAAAGGCTCACTACTAAACGTCACATCTTTGAGTTCACCGCTATTTTGGTAAGACAAACGGTAGTAAAGATGCTTACCCCCTTGATGGGCCCAGATTCTATTTCCATCAGAAAGAAGAAAGGTGAGAAAATTTTCGCTGGCTTCTGCCTGATCATAGGGGCAAAGCTCTCCAGCAATATCACAGATTTTAGCACATGCAGCATTGATACTTGTCAGAACTAGATCGGAGTCAACGTCTTTACTTTCAAGAGACCCACTAGCGTGCAAATAGCTCAATATCAGAAAGAATACAGCCTCACTGTCAGTATCTCCTTTGATGTGCTGCTTGAGGCTCGGATCGATCTCTTTCAAGATGAGATGCTTGATGTTTTCAAAGCCCTTGATATTTCCATTGTGAACAAAAGTCCATACACCGAACTGAAAGGGGTGAGAGTTCTCTACTTTTTGAAAGCCCACAGTTGCCTTGCGAATATGAGCCAAAACGGTGTTCGCCATAAGGGACTCTGACACACTCCGAAACCTAGCGCATTGATGGGCTGTTTTTTCAGACTTTAATATAAACGCCTTATTTTCCTGGTAGAAGGCGAGTCCCCAACCGTGTGGATTAGCGACACTCTGGTGGATTAAGGCATTATGATCCTCAACTAGGTAAGGAAAAACTGCGTTTACTGTTTTTGATTTCATTGCAAACAATCGGCACATAAATCCACCTATGCTTCTAAAGCTTGAATTGAGTTGTTTTTCACGATGTTTTTCTGGCTCAAAAGAGCAATTCCAGTATTTGCAACGATGATCAATAAACCACCTAGCAAGGTCCAGATTTGGAAAGGCTCAGAAAAATAAAACAAACCAATCGGGATAGCAAATAAGAGTCGAGAAAACTCGAAGGGAGCTACCAATGCCGGGCTTCCATTGACAAGAGCCTTGATATAGCTAAATTGTGAGAAGACTCCAATAATGCCAAGAAAGATCAAGATAAAGAGATCCTCACGACTAGGAGCCTCCCAGAAAAATGGTGCGCCTATGCTTAAAAGCAAAATGCTTATAAAGTTTGCCCAAAACATGATCCTTGGTAAGTTTTCCGTCTGAGTCAGCTTTTTCATGGCAATAAGGCTAAAACTAGCAAGCAAGTTAGCCAGAACAGAAGAGATAATTGCTGTGTTCATATGAAAACTTGATGGGCCGATGCAGGTAAGCACACCACCATAACCTAAAAAGATAAATAACCAGTGGAGCTTACCAACCCTTTCCCCTAGCATTAGAATTGACAAAAAAGACGTGATGATAGGCCCTGAAAAACCTATACTCGTAGCGGTTGTGATGGGTAGGTGAGCATAAGCGTAAAAGGTTAGAAGCATGGAGCTTGTGTAGAGTAAAACTCTCAGAAGGTGAAAGCTACCTTTGCTCGTTTTGAGGTTAGAAACACCAAAACTGAAGCAATAAGGAAGAAAGAATATAAAGCCACAGATTAACCTAATGTAGACCAACATAGGAATACTGACTCGATCTTCGAGTTTACGGATCAAGACCATCATTACGCTAAAACTCAAGGACCAACCCAAAACCCACAAGATACTTTTGTATACATTTGAAGACATATTAAGAGGCTTCATAGCAAGATTTCTTTTTTCAAGACCCCCCAAGCAATAGCTTTACAAAGCTTTTAAGAGCTTGTTCTTAAACTCGACTGGCGCAGCACGAGCTATAGGGCAGTTTTTAATTTTAAAATGGAAAATATTCTAAAAAACTAGCAGCAACAACAAAGGCAGCAACAGGAAGAGGAAGAAACTGGAGAGGATAAGTTCTGAGCTAAAGCTGATAAGACACTACTAATACTGCTTTTATTATGTACAGACATTGCATATTCCGTATGTTTATGGTGATCCAGGCCATGCGTAGCCTAGATTTTAACCCTTTAAAGCTCAAACTATCCAGCGCACCCTACTCTGTCAAGCGGAAAAAACACCATAAGTCCAAGGAGAAGCTCTAATTAAGGCTACTTCGGTTTTCCTCCACCAAACGGCGAGCTAAGCTTAGGTCTAAGTTATCAGGCCCATCAACGCCCTCAACACATCGGTTGAGAATCTGTTCTTGAACCCGTCCTATCTGCTGAGCACGAGCGTAAGGCATTCGATGAAACATAACCATAGAATATTGAGGAATGAATAACTCTGGATAGAGCCCCTCCAACTGAAATGCCAACTGCTTTTTGAGATGGAATTTAGGGTCACGAACAGTGTTACGCATTTCAACATAATTAGCTATCGCAAGATCCGCAATCGCGTCACTGTTGGGTTTACGTAAATGTTCAAATGATTTAAAGACTTCATCCCATGAATCTGAAGCATCCATACATTCCATCAGGCCTACGCAGTCTTCAAAACCACAATTCATTCCTTGGCCATGAAAGGGTACGATTGCATGGGCAGCATCACCAAGCAGCAAGGCTTTGTTCTGATAGGACCAAGGCTTACACCGCACCGTCATTAAGCTGCCTGTGGGGTTGTTAAAGTAGTCATCAGCCAAACTCGGAAGTAATGGCAGTGAGTCGCTAAAATTAGCCTCATAAAATGCTCTAAGCTTCGAAGCTGAGTCAATTCCTTCAAAGCTAACCTCCCCTTTATTGGGCATAAAGAGCGTCACCGTAAAACTACCGTCCAAGTTAGGGAGGGCAATCTGCATATACTCACCCCTGGGCCAAATATGCAAAGCATCGGCTTCCATGGCAAAGCGACCATCGGCCGATGCCGGCATGCAGAGTTCTTTGTAACTATGACCTAGGGGTTCTTCTGAGTTTTGTTCACAAGCTTGTTCTAAGATCGCCTTTCTAATCGCTGAACCACTTCCATCACTGCCAATGACCTGCTCAAATGAAATTAGCTTTGTTTCCCCTTTTGCCCCATCAAAGAATTCTAGCTGGTTCTTAGCAAAGTCTACCTTCTGGCAGCGATGATTGAAAAAAAGTTTTACACGACCGGTTTGTTCAGCAGCATCAAGAAGTAGGGCATTGAGCTGCCCACGAGAAATGGAATAGATAACCTCATGCTCTTTTTGACCGTACGCCTGGAAACTCGTTTGCCCCTGTTCGTCATGAAGCATGCGTCCTCGCATGGGCAGCATAATTTTTTGGACTTGGTCCATAAGACCAACCTGGTCCAAAGGAAAAATCCCCCGGTTTGCTAAGGCCAGGTTGATTGACTTTCCCGCTGAAATATCAGTCTGCCTTAGGTCAGGTCTGCGCTCATACACGGAAACTTGAAACCCTCGTTTTGCCAAAAAAATTGCTAGCAGGGAACCGACCAATCCAGCTCCAACCAGGCTAATTTCACGATCTGACATTAGATACCCCCTCTTCAAGCAATTCAACGAACCGATACACATCCATAAACCGGTTATAAAGGGGAACCGGTGCAACCCGCATGACGTTGGGCTCCCTCCAATCAGCGGTCACCCCATTTTGTAAAAGGAACCCAAAAATTTGCTTCGAATTTGCTGGATTTGCTTGTAGCTCGATGGATAATTGACAACCTCTTTGGCTGGGGTCACGAGGACTAACAATGCCCAGCTTACCTGAGAGCCTTGTTTGCAAGAGAAATTCTAGGAAAGAGGTAAGGTCAACTGATTTTTTACGCAAAGGGTCTATCCCCCCCACCTCACGAAAAACTTGCATGGAAGCCCGTATCGCAGCAACAGAAAGAATGGGAGGGTTGGAAAGCTGCCAAGCTTCGGCTGAAGCACTTGGTATGAAGGTGTCTCCCATCTTAAAACGAGTGCTTTTATCGTGCCCCCACCAACCTGCAAATCTATGCATGAGAGGATCTGTATGATGCTTTTTATGAACAAAACAGCCACCGACCGCACCGGGGCCACTATTGAGGTACTTATAATGGCACCAAACAGCGAAATCCACGTCCCAGTCGTGCAGTGATAGTGGAATATTGCCAACAGCATGGGCAAGATCAATACCAACCATACTCCCTCTGTTTTGAGCGTATGCAGTGACTTCTTTCATCGGGCAGACCTGGCCAGTGTAATACTGAACACCGGGCAAGAGAACCAGAGCTATTTGCTCCCCCTCACGGTCAAGAACCTCCTTCCAGTCCTCATGACTAAGGAGCTGCTTCCCAGGCTTTGGCTTAAGACGGATCAGAGCATCTTCTTCGAATCCATGAAACTTTATCTGTGACATAGCTGCATACTGATCTGAGGGGAATGCATGATCTTCAATAAGAATTTTATACCGGCTTGCTGAAGGTCGGTAAAAGCTTACCATCATAAGATGTAAGTTTGTGGTTAAGGAGTTCATAGGGACCACCTCTTGCGGCTGGGCACCCACAATCATGGCTAAATCATCCACTAAGAATTCATGGTGATGCATCCATGGAAACTCTCCTCGCATATGGCCCTTGACACCCAACTCTTGCCATTTCTCCAGCTCTTGCTGCAAGTATCTTTGACAGCTTGTGGGCTGCAGCCCCAGGGAATTACCACAAAAATAAAATTCGTCCTCCCCGTTTTTTTGCTTAGGAATATAAAACTGATCCCGGTATGCTTTTAGGGGATCTCGCTCATCTAAATCACGAGCAAAGGATTCACTGTTTTCAAACTTCATGATTCCTCCTCTAACGGATAAAGAATTGGACGACTTGGAGCCGCATCAGACATAAAAGCAGGAATTTGTAGATTGAGAAGGTACTGACCATCTAAAATATCATCGGGGACATAGATCATTTCTGTGATGGTTTTACTCTCAGTTTTGGGCAAACTATTCCCCACTTCATCCAGCTCCCAAAAACAATGGTGGTTACCCAGCTTGCCCTCATCATACATCTTATCAATCGACGGAAAATCAACAAGAAGATGCTTAACTCTACATTTTTTAAGGTATTCCATAGCATCTAAAGAGAAAAAAGGAGGCTGAAGCTTGTCACCATAAACAGCCTCTCTCTTGCTGATCCAGTTTGGAAGGGTACGGACAATAATAGCCTCAAAAAATGATTGACTAACCCCACTAAGAGTTCGCTCTATGCTCTCAAGCGAAATTAATGAGTCAGAATCCTCCTTGTTAGGTAGGTAACGATCGCTAGTATTTTTCCCAAGCTGGGGAGTGACTGAAATCAAACTTGCAGGAATCAATGAGTCTTCTAAGCACTGGTGTATCGCCTGCCCTTCACGGCTAATATGACCCACACATTCGGTGTGGGTACCATTGCAATGAGGCACCAGCCCAATTCTTGCAACATTGCAGCTTCCCCCAAGCTTAGTGGAGCCAATAAAGCCTTCACCTCTCAAAGCTTCAGCTGAGGCTTGAGGAGCACCAAAATGATTAGGTTGAGATCCGTTAAAGTTCAGGGGTATCCCAATATGCTGAGGACTTTCAAACTTAACACTATATTTTTTATGATCGATGGTGGCTTTTAAACTATTCATGACAAGAATCGCTCTGGAGAAACTCCTAGAAACTCTAAAGCACTACCATGTAAAAGCTTATCCCGAGTTTCATGGTCAAAGTCACATGATTTGATCAGGGATCCAGGGTGAGCTTCCCCCAGGGGAAAGGGATAGTCTGATCCTAACATAATCCGATCAGGCCCAAACATATCCACAACAAATCGCAATTGAACAGGATCATGCACGATTGAATCTATGTAAATTCTTTTCACGTATTCCCTTGGATTTACCGGATTATCCACAGCACAAAGGTCAGGCCTGCAATTGAAGCCATGCTCAATTCGCCCAATCGTTCCTGGAAATGAGCCACCTCCATGAGCAAAGGCAATTTTAAGGGACGGAAGCCGCTCCAACACTCCCCCAAAGATCATCGAACAGATAGCTAAGGAAGATTCAGCAGGCATCCCAACCAGCCACGGCAACCAGTACTTGCCCATTCGGTCCTTGCCCATCATATCCCAAGGATGAACCAAAACAGCAGCCCCCAACTCAGCACAGGCTTCAAAAACTGGGAATAGCTCTTCAGCATTTAAATTCCAATCATTGATGTGTGAGCCTATCTGCACGCCACTAAGCCCAAGGTCCTTAACACAGCGTTCCAGCTCCTTAATCGCTAGTTCTGGAGCTTGCATTGGGATGGTGCCTAAGCCAAGAAAGCGCTTAGGGAACTCATCCACAATCCCGGCAATATGATCATTTAGCAGCTGCGATAAGTCTAAGGTATGGTCTGGCTTTGCCCAATAGGAAAACATAACGGGAACAGTCGACAAAACCTGAACATGAACCGCATCCTTGTCACATTCAGACATCCGAACCTGCGGGTCCCAACAATTTGCCTCAATCTCACGGAAAAATTTTCCATCTTTCATCATCCGAGCCCTTCCGGGACGATGGTGATCAAGTTGCAGAAACCCTCCGTAACCGTACTTCTCTTTAAGGTCTGGCCATTTTTCAGGCAAAATATGCGAATGCATGTCGATGGTAAGATCCATTTATTCCCCCGGTAATGGCATAATTGTTCCACAATTGTCACAAGTGCGATTTTGTTCATCAGAGAAAAAGCGATCAAAAACAGGAGGAAAGTCTTTTTCGATGTTTTTAAGCGTGAAGTACTCCTCATAAAGAAGGTGATTACACTCATCACAATACCATTGGAGCCCATCTTTTTCTTCAGGCGTGCGCCTTCGCTCAATCACCAGTCCCACCGTATTTTCAAATCGCTGAGGTGAGTGTGGCACCTTTGGGGGAAGCAAAAAAACCTCACCCTCTTTAATCGGCACATCAACGACCTTTCCACCTTGTATCGTTTTCAAAAGCATATCGCCTTCAACTTGGTAAAAAAACTCAGGTCCCTCTTCATAATGATAGTCTTTACGGGAATTTGGCCCACCAACCACCATGATGAAGAAACCGTTTTCCTCAAACACTAACTTATTGCAAACCGGTGGCTTGAGAAGAGGCCTATGCTCGTCAATCCATTTCTTAAAATTAATCGGGGGTACCATTAGCTCAGTCATATGTTCCTCACTAGTACTTGATACACACATTTTTGCTTTGGGTGAAAAAGTTAAGAGCCTCCAAGCCTCCTTCTCGCCCTAAACCAGAGCTTTTGTAACCTCCAAAGGGAGTCCTTAAGTCACGAAGCATCCAACTATTGACCCAAACAATCCCAGCTTCAAGGCCCTTAGCAACGCGGTGACACCGTCCAACATCTTGGCTCCAAACAGTGGCAGAAAGTCCATATTTGCTATCATTTGCAAGGGATAAGGCCTCGGCCTCTCCACGGAACGACTGCAAGGTTACCACCGGACCAAAAATCTCTTCTTGATTGACACAGCTTTTTTGATCAACGTTTGCCAATATGGTGGGCTCATAAAAGCTGCCCCCAACACAACGTCCTCCTAACTCTATTTTTGAGCCTCCAACTAAAACCTCGGCACCTTCAGCAATAGCGGTGTTCACGTAGCTTTGGACTTTCTGTAAGTGAGATGAAGAAATAAGGGATCCCATGTCCATACTAGGCTCAAGGGGATCTCCCACTTTGAGATTGCGGACTTTATTGACGAGTAATTCAGAGAATTCCGGGTAAACACTCTCTTCCACGTAAATCCTAGATGCACAAAGGCATATCTGTCCTTGGTTGGTAAAGGCAGCTTTGACAACTTGCTCAGCCACCTGCTCCAAGTGAGCATCCGCAAAAACTAAACAAGGGTTTTTTCCACCAAGCTCAAGGGAAACTTTTTTAAAGCTTGGAGCCACCTCGGACGCGATACTTGCACCGGTTTTGGTTCCACCCGTAAAGGAGATCGCTTTGACGGCATCATGGCTGCATATTTTTGCACCGATGCCAGCACCTGAGCCATGTAAGATGCTGAGCACTCCTTTTGGGACCCCTATTTTGTGGCATATCTTGGAAAATAAAAAAGCTGTCATGGGAGTTATCTCAGAGGGCTTGGCTATCACACAATTACCCGCTGCTAAAGCAGGTGCAATTTTCCATGTGAATAGGTAAAGGGGTAAATTCCAGGGAGAGATACATGCCACAGTACCCAATGGATCGCGTAAGGTATAGTTAAGACCCAAATCACCCATGCTATGGGACTGTGAGGAGTATTGCGTAATTGCATGAGCAAAAAACTGCAAATTACTAGCTGCCCTGGGAATGTCCACCCGCATGGCTAAACCAAATGGTTTACCAGTATCTTGAGACTCCGCTTTTGCAAGGGGCTCAGAGTGCTTAGCGACCTCATTAGCTAAGCGGAGCAACAGCGCACAACGCTCTTCATTACTGCTACGAGACCACTTGGGGTAGGCCTCAGTGGCAGCGCTGATCGCATCATCCAGATCGGAGGCTGTAGAGTCCGCTACTTGGCTATAAACTTCACCGGTTGCTGGGTTATAGTTATCTAGGTATTGAGATTCCTTAGCTGGAAGCAGCTCACCATTTATATAATTATCTATTTTCAGCATAGATTGATTCCCCAAGCAAAGATCATCAACTCAAGTCAAAAAAAGGTCTAATCAGAGGCAAGAAGTTCTCCCGCCATCCACAGGTAAATTGATCCCAGTTATATAAGAAGCAGCCGGAGAGGCTAAGAAACTCACGGCAGCTGCTAGATCTTCTGCATCTCCAAAACACCTCAGTGGAATTTTTGCCTTTTCTTCCTCAACAAGTTGGGTCAACGGTTTTCCCTGTTTTTTTGCTTTAGACTCAAGAATTGCCTGCAATCGAGCGGTCTGGGTTGCACCGGGTAAGACATTGTTAACGGTGACTCCAAAGACCCCTAACTCATTTGCCAGCGTCTTTGCCCAGTTAGCAACGGCTCCGCGAATGGTGTTTGAAACTCCAAGTCCATCGAGAGGTTGTTTTACAGAGGTTGAAATAATATTGATGATGCGCCCATAAGAGCTCGCCTTCATACCTGGCAAGAGACTCTGCACAAGAATCTGGTTACTTAGTAAATGCAGCTTAAATGCTGCCAGATAAGCCTCAGTGTCAGCTAAATGAGCAGGACCTGGAGCTGGGCCTCCCGTGTTATTAATGAGTATTTGTATGGATTGATTTTGCTCAAGATGAGACTTAATTGCTGCCTCAACTTGCTCAGGTTTTGCAAAATCAGCAAGCAGTATATGGTGCTTCTGACCCTTAGCAGTATCCAATTCGTTTTTGACCTTGGTTAGGCTATCTTCATTGCGAGCAAACAAGCTAACATTTGCTCCTAGGGACGCTAACTCCTTGGCCACCGCCTTACCAATCCCTTGACTACTTCCACATACTAAAGCATTTTTGCCATTTAGATTTAAGTCCATATAAATTATCCTATTTTCTGGGGAGCAATGCCCATGCCCAAGCAAAGCTAATCTAGCTAACATCCATAATAAGGCTAGCCCCTAATGATTAAGGCACTTAATAAAGCCATAAGGATGTCTATATAACACAAAAACCCAGTTATTTCAGCTAAATTCAGGATTCTTAAGATGGTAAGATCCCTGCTAGCAGATTAAAACGAGAGGTAAAATCATGAGCCTGAGTGAACAAGCTATCGAACAGTTTATGACAAAAATACCCAGGACTGTAGACGTGAACGATAACATAAAGCTGGTAACTTGAATTCAATAAGAAAATGCAAAATTAATCTTGCCGTCCAAAATTCAAAGAAAAATTGTACTTGAAAAAAATA
>JABSRF010000109.1 GCA_013215275.1 Oligoflexales bacterium
GTATCACAGGTTATCTAAAGTCGCCCTGCGAAGCGATGAAAATTTTTCTTCTGCACTTAATCTAGCAATCCGCCCTTTTTTAAACCATCGAATTACTTTTGTTTCTAAATATTCCTTATGAATAACAAGTAAAAACAGCTCTTTTATTGACATTATAATTAAGCTCAATATTATCAGCTCAGGCGCGCTCACTTTTACTTAGAGTCTTTTTTAAACAAGATTAAAAAAGATTTCCTTTAACTGTTGTTATTGTTTTTTAAAACAGCGTTAAAACCTATAAAGTAGGAAAAACTATGAGAACGAAAAGAGCTTCATACCCTTTTAGCACGTTTCTTATCGCATCCATTATCTCTGGATCTTCTCTTTCTGCTTACAGTGATGAGGATTACAGAGGCCAAGCCGAACAAAATCAACAGCAGCAGGCTGTTGACTATGTACCCATTGTAGAAGCAAGAAATGTAAAACAACAACACCAGCAGGACCTAGATGCAGAAAAAGAGCATCGTCAGACACGCTACAATAAGTGGAGCATCTCCGGGTATAAGGAAAAAATTAAGCACAAAATGAAGGCCCACAAGCTGAGAAAAGAAAAAAGAAAGGCCGTCAAGGAGCGATTTGGAGAGGAATACCGATACAATTTAGCCAATGATATCACCAAGTGCTCTACAAAGTTAATTGAGAAACACTATGCTGGCACTGCTTCATTCATTGAAGGGGCAGGATACTTAAAGAGTCTGCAAACAATTTTACGTAGTCCAAATAACATTAACGGTGATCTTGAGTCCCTTTACCAACACTGTCAAGATTCATTGACCATCTATAAAAAAGATAAGAAATCTGGAAAAATTCGTAGGGACAAAATCTTTAGCGATGAACAAAAATTCGGGTTAAGCCGAGAGCTTCACTCGCTGTTTCCTAACAGGCCAGAACTAGTTCATTTCTTGGAAAGAGCGTATTCTCCAGATATGGATTGCCACAATCCTAAGGGAGGAACCCTAGGAATAGCATTCGGGCTAGGCGGATACGGAGGAGCGTACCGACAAAAATGCCGCACACCTCTTGGCAGAAGGTTTAAAATTTATAAACTACATGGTGGGCTGAACTGGGGAGCCGGTGGGGTTGCAAGCACCTCAGCTGTGGGAAATCTCAGCCATCATCCAAAAGTCCCTGCTCACTCTACCCCTCATCGTGTGAAGTATGACCATAACAGCGCAGCAGCCTTGGCTGTCGGGGCAGGAGTGGATGTGACCGTCCCAGGGGGCGCTATCAAAAAAGTAGCCCAATCAAAGGAAGATGCAAAAAGAAATGCCTCCAAAGTACAAGCCTTGGTGAGCCCTGCTGTAGGTTTTGGAATTTATTTTGGTGTGTTTGGTTTAAGCGGTGAATCCAAAAAAGAACTCCAACCAGATTTTGATGACCTATACTCTGTTCTCGGAGTTTATGATTATGAAGACGTTTGCAAACCCTATGATGCAAACCCTTTCTAGGGCTGATGGCTTACAAGCTCTCAGCGTCCTAAACAAAGTTCGTGACAAGCCTTTAAGCTGTCTTCAAGATCATCAGGAGCAAGCACAAAGGTTATCGATGAGTCCTTGACCTCTGAAAAATAGTGGGGCTTTTGCAGGCAAGCATATGCACTGCGCACGAGCCCCGGATTTTGCTTAAATCCGCCTCCTATAATCGAAACACTAGCTGACTCTTGCTTCACTTTGACCTCGGTTTGAGGCTTAAGTCTCTTCAGTTCCTTAAGCAAGCCCCCAGCGTGCTCCTCAGAGCAAACCATTACCAGGTATAAGCATGACCCTCGATAACCAGTCTGGAAGATTAAAGGAGATTCATCGTAGCTCCACAAATAGTCCCTGGCAATGTCTGCGATGCTTATGCTTTCTTTGCTTGGAAAAGGTTCAGCCTCCGCTATTTCCAAAAACACTTGATGTTTTTTCGATGTAATAGCAGTCACATAAGGATCTTCCACCAGCTTATTTCCTTCGATAAGAGTTTGTTTGTCTGACTTAGACTGACTAGAGCGGATAACGATTGGAAGCTTGTGCTTTTCAGCTAAAAACGCAGCTCTATGATGTAAAACCCCAGCTCCTGCCCAAGAAAGCTCAGTCATTTCCTTCCAAGTCAGCTTTGAAATGAGCTTTGGTTCAACAACTTTTTTAGGATCTCCTGTAAAAACACCATCAACATCTGTATTGATTTCACAGAGTTTTGCCTGCAAAGCGATTGCTAGCGCTACTGCAGTAAGGTCGGAGCCTCCGCGTCCTAAACTAGTAATATCCTTGGTCATCGGGCTCACACCTTGAAAGCCAGCAACTATAACGACCTGATACGATTCCAAGCAAGACTTTAAACGGTCTCCTTGAATTTGTCTGATCCTTGCATTTCCATGAGTTTCATCAGTAAGAATGCCACACTGAGAGCCAGTCAAAGAGATTGCAGAAATTCCGAGCTTGTGGAGAGAAATTCCTAGTAAAGAGGAGCTAATCCGCTCTCCTGTGGTGACAAGCATATCGAGCTCTCGCTTGGGAGGGCAGGAATGAATCGACTTTGCCATACCAATTAACTCGTCGGTGAAGCGCCCCATAGCACTGACCACCACAACCACTTTGTCGCAGCTTTCTAGGGAAGCTTGAATTCGTGCTGCAACCCTTTCCAACCTCGGTAAGTCACCAACTGAGGTTCCACCATATTTCTGGACTTGAATTCGAGTCACATTTCTTCCTAAGCAACAGAAGGCAATAGGTGCCTATCTAAATTTCTGCCAACCTTCCGAAACTGCATAGAGAGGCTTTAACTCTATAAGGAAAGCTCAGCTTTGCAATATTTTGTTACCATACTTCGACTGGCACCGCATCTGATCATCTCATTAATCTTGGCAAGATCAGCGCAAGTTGCTGCAAAACCTAGTACATTTTTACTAGAAACCTCCCCTTTCAAAGGGCTTTGGGGGCAAACTTCAATCAGGGCTGAGCACCAACTCCATCGCCCCCTTTCAGCAGCCTATATGATTGAAAAGATTGAAACTCTCGGAGAGCACATGGACAGCAAAGACCAGAAGCTCAAAATTGGAGCCGAGGTTTTGTGGTACTTGTCTAGCCAGAGTGCTCAGAGCTTTTTTGTTAGCTTAGGGTTCAGTGGTGAGAGAGAAATCCTTGGGAGGAAGGCCCAAAATCCATACCACCGGTTTGGTAGCAACAGCTCTCAAGAAAAGTACACCTTCTGGAGGCAAAAAAGCGACTACCTCAGCCTCCATCAGAGCATTGGTATACGTTTTTATAGTACTTACTACTGGACTGCATCCTTCAAATTCGTAGCTGACGAGCTGATCGCTCACTCAAACAATATCGAGTCGATAAGAGGAGATCTCAAGACAGCAGATAATAACCTCAAAGTCAGAGCTCACACAAAATTCAATATGGTCTTAAATGTGGGGCTGTGGATTCCCTAGGCTCTAGGCGTAGAAGCCTCGCAACATTATCAGCAAAATATGGGAAAATAACCAAGTTTATGCCAAGATGGCTATAAGGCATGAGCGCAATCTTCATAGCCTGACTCCTCCCAGACTCTTACTTTGCGATATAGGCTTTAGTTATGCACAGCAATATCACTCTTAAAGTTAGGATCCTTGGCTCAGGTACGTCCACAGGAGTTCCTACCATAGGTTGTAACTGTCCCGTTTGTACTAGCGATGATCCCCGAAATAAAAGGCGCCGCTCCTCAATCTTGATCACACGCAAAGATAACCAAGAAAATATCGTGATTGATACCACCCCTGATTTTCGCTCCCAAATCTTAGATGCTAAGGTCAGTAAATTGGAAAATGTCTTATACACTCATACCCATGCTGACCACTGCCACGGTTTTGATGATTTGCGAGCTTTTTACTTTTTCAATAAAACCCCCATCAATTGCTATTTGAGCAAAGAACTTCACCCTGAGTTCAAAGCCCGTTTTTCTTATGCATTTACCAATACCGGATACAAAGGGACCACCCCACAAGTTGAGCTAAAAGAAACTCCCAATAAACCATTTGAGGTGATCGGGCTTGAAGTTGACCCCGTACGCCTACCACATGGGACCATGCAGTCGACCGGCTTTAGATTTGGCCGTTTTGCCTATATTACAGATTTTAAGGCTTTTCCTAAACGATCCCTAGCAAAATGGAAAGGGAAAATTCACACCATGATTGCAAGTGGCGTGCGCTACAAACCACACCCAACTCACAGCACAGTCAGTGAAACGATACAACTTTTCCAGGATCTACAGGTCAAAAAAGGCTATATCACCCACCTATCCCATGATATCGACCATAGACGGGACTCGGCTTCATTACCACCTCACATATCCTTTGCCTATGACGGTTTGGAGTTTGAGGTTGTTACCTAAAAGGATATATTGTTTGATCGAAAAGGCAAAACAGCCTTTCCATCCTTTTTTATAGGATGAAATCACAGTCCCAAAGCTAGTCATGTCGGTAAGAGCATCCTATTGTTCATAGACGTAGGCTTGTCCATGCAGCTGCAATCCCATGACTATAGCCGGTTGGACTTTAGGAAATGGTCACATTATTTTTTTAAGGGACAAGGCTATGATAATTGGAGTTCCAAAAGAAGTAAAAGTTAAAGAGCACCGTGTTGCGATCGTACCTGGTGGCGTTAAACTGTTGGTAGAGCAGGGGCACCGGGTACTTATCCAAGACCAAGCAGGGCTGGGAGCCGGAATTACCAATGAACAGTATGTAAATGCTGGGGCAAGCATCGTGCAATCTGCTGAGGAAACCTGGGGCGAAGCGGATATGATCATGAAGGTCAAAGAGCCAATCAAGCAAGAGTTCACCTTGATGAAAAAAGGACAGATTTTATATACCTACCTCCATCTTGCTGCAGTTCCAGAACTTGCCAAAGCTCTACTAGAATTAGAGGTATCAGCAATTGCTTATGAAACCATTCAAGCCAAAGATGGCTCTTTACCCTTACTCAAACCAATGAGTGAAGTAGCCGGTCGTATGTCTGTGCAAGTGGGCTCACAATGTCTGGAAAAACAACATGGTGGAAAAGGTTTATTGCTTGGAGGCGTCCCGGGTGTCCGTAGGGGACGAGTTAGCATTATTGGAGGAGGCTATGTTGGGGTCAATGCAGCAAAAATGGCTATTGGATTAGGTGCACTTGTCACTATCTTAGATATAAACCAAGTGCGCCTTGCATACCTAGACGATGTTTTCGGAAACCAAGTCACCACCCTGATGAGTAACCCAGAAAACATTGCAAAAGCCGTAGCAGATTCCGACTTATTAATTGGAGCTGTTTTACTTCCAGGTGCCAAAGCTCCGACCCTCGTAAGCAGAGAGATGGTTGCTTCCATGGAAGCTGGCTCAGCTATTGTTGATGTAGCAATCGACCAGGGAGGCTCTGTAGAAACCATAAAACCAACGACCCACACAAATCCAAGTTATGTGGAAGAGTCCGTCATCCATTACGGTGTGACTAATATTCCTGGAAATGTTCCCACTACCAGCACTTATGCCCTAACAAACGTGACCTTACCTTCCGCATTACAATTAGCAGGCAAAGGCTTGAAGCAAGCTCTACACGATAGTCAAGATTTGTCTTATGGACTTAACACTCATCAAGGTAATATCACTTATAAAGCAGTAGCAGAAGCTCTTAATCTAAACTACCATCCTACCACTTTTTAAGGGACCGTAGGCGAAACCATGACCAGCTAAGCAAATGACTCCTGCTTCATATGCTCTGGCTTTACCCCTTTAGACATGACATAGTTTACCGTCATATCCATAATCACATCAGGACCACAGGTCATAAAAGTGGTGTCGTCGCATTGATCACCAATGACTTCAGCAAGCATACTGTTATCTATTCTACCGTATAAAAAGCCAGAATCTCTGCGGTCTTCTCGACTTAAGGTCGTCACGATTTCTATATTAGGGTGCTTGCCCAGAGATTCCAGGTCTTTCCAACAGATTAAATCGTTTGTGCTTCTAAAGGAAACCAGTAAACGCATTTTTTCAGGCGCATGCTCGCTTCCCAAAAGGGGGGCATACTCCCTTAAAATGCTCACAAAAGGGGTGACTCCACTACCAGCTGCAACCATCGTTAAATTTTTATGATCCTTAGATCCATCATAACAAAATGCTCCGATTGGTCCTCTGGCTTTGAGAATATCTCCCTTTTTTACATTGGTACAGAGGTGCTTGCTCACAAAGCCATCTTCAATCTCTTTAACAGTCACCGCGATATAGCCTTCCTGGCAGGGTGAGCTTGACATCGTGTATGAGCGAACAATCGGTTTTGGAGCGAGGTCATCAAACCTAAAGGTTAAATATTGTCCTGCAGTATAATCGAAAGCCCGACACCCTTCTTCCTCATTCACCATAATCAGTGTCCGAGTGTCATGATTTTCAGTAATAACTTCGGTTACCTTCAGTGGCATCCATCCCCTTTTTAGCCTACGACCTGCTGTCACTTTCAATGTTCTACCTTCTTTTTATGGTACTTGAGATATTAATGACTGGAACTTCTGCAGTATAAGTGAAGCACCATGAGAAAGAAACAAAGGAAAGCACAAAGAAATTAAGCTGCTTCTGGATCTGACTTGCTGCCTTTATCACCCTCTTCTATGCTGGTGAGCTCATCTTCCAAGGCATCTTTGAAGGACTCTTCCCAGTGCTTTGAAACTAATGCTCGCGCATGAGATGAAGCCCCTTGCTTGATTTGTTCTATTTGTTCGGGGCTTAGGCTGACTATGGCTTCTAACTGTGGCTCAAATTGGGCAAATATATCAGCAAACTCCTCATCAACTGCTCGTACCACTTCTTTGTCACCGACGGGCTTCGCCACCTCAGGAGAGGGTTCTTCTACCTGGCTTTTGATCTCAGGTTCTAGCTTTACTTGAGGCTCATGGGGATCCTCGGTAGGTAGGGTTTTTGGGGTTATTTCCACCTGCTCTGAGCTGTTCGGGAAAATGGGTGTAAGGTACTCCCTTGCTAAAGGGATCTGAGCACTTTGCACAACGTGGTAATTAATAAATTCAAAGGCTAAGTTCCACTGCTCCTTCGCTTTAGGGGTCCACTTTTCGTTTAAAAATGAAGAGATAGCTCGAATCATGACATCCTTGGCTTCATCGAAGTACTCTGGTTTAAGCCCCCTTCCCCGGAGCTTTTTTCCCACTGTTTGAAGGTAGGCAACCGCTTCTTGCTCCTCATCAAAATGGTCTACTAAAAAAATCAGTGAATTCAGAAGCTGACTCTTAAGCTCTTCATAATTGAACTCAGCAACAACAGATGCTAGCTCTGGATACATTTTCTTCATCAAATCATACGCCTGGTCCATGACCAGCGAGCTCGAAGCCACTATATGTTTGAAGCTCTGGGTAATGATCGTAGCTTGGATCTTCATCGCATCCCTCTTGCCGCTTTCTGGCTTAATCTTAACTTTAAACTCGGAGGCTTATGAAAAATCTTTACTCACTCATCAACTCAAGACAGATTTTACTGTTGTAGATATGTAGAAAAATAGTTTATTCACCTGTTAAAATCAGGTAATTATCATCGGAAACTTTTTTAATCTTAGGATTCAATAGAAAGATCAGTATGAATATGCCAGGCTATCAGCTCTTAGATTCGGGAAACTTTAGAAGGCTAGATAAATTGGGGCCTTACCGCCTAATCAGGCCTTCTGCCCAAGCAGTGTGGAGCCCTCTCGCACAGGCCAGTGAATGGAAAAAGGCAGATGCAGAGTTTATCCGAGGAAAGCATGGAGATGGAAGCTGGAAAATATATAACAAAAGCCTACCTAGTGAATGGACCATTAACTTAGCTGACAGCCTAAAAATGGTGATCCGCCTTACAGACTTCGGACATTTAGGGGTGTTTCCCGAGCACCATCAAAATAACCATTTGAATGCTTCGATTACTAAACGCACAAAAACAGGTCAAAGTTTTAAATTGCTTAACCTTTTTGCTTATACGGGAGCTGTTAGCTTAGCCGCTGCATCTCTAGGGGCCGAGGTGGTTCATGTGGACGCATCAAAGACTAGTGTAAGCTGGGCAAGAGAAAATGCAAACCTTTACCCTGATCAGCTCAAAATTCGCTGGATCGTTGAAGATGTCAAGAAATTTGTTTCCAGAGAAGTGAGAAGAAAATCTAAGTACCATGGCATTGTTCTTGACCCACCAAGTTTTGGCAGAGGCACCAAAGGTGAAGTCTGGAAGATTGAAGAGGACTTAGTGCCTCTGTTACAGCAACTGCAAGAATTACAAGACGAGCATTTTTCGTTTATGCAACTGAGCGCCCACTCTCCTGGGTTTACTCCACTCGCCCTTCATAATTTACTTAAGCCTGTGTGCCCAAAGAGAGGAAGCATCCACTACTCCGAAATGTCAGTCACTGCTAAAACCGGAGGCCTTGAACTTCCCAGTGGAGCCTGCGCAGTATTTAAGGTCTAATGGAGTGGAATCATGGATTTACCAAAAAATGTAAAAAAAATTTCCAGCACCCAAAACCCTCGCATCAAGAGCCTTATACTCCTACAAAAGCGCAAGAATAGGGAAGAGCAAGGCAAATTCGGTATGGAAGGTGTGAGGGAAATAAAAAGGGCAATCGCATGTGGCTATGAGCTGCTTGAAGTTTATCTCTGCCCCAAGCTCTTTTCTGACGAAGCAACGAGCACCTTACCAATGCTCCTGTCGCAAAAGGCTTCTGCATGTTTTGAAATCGACGAAAAGTGTTTCAATAAAGTTGCCATTCGCAAACAGACGGATGGGGTTTATACCGTTTTTGCGAGTAAGACGCTCAAGTTAGAAGACTGCATTCCCCCAAAGAAAAACCCACTGATTTTAGTCCTTGAAGGAATTGAAAAGCCTGGAAATTTAGGAGCTCTTTTAAGGTCAGCAGATGGGGCTGGTGCCTCGGGTGTGGTCACTTTAGATGACTGCTGTGACCCTTTCAACCCACAAGTGATCCGCTCAAGTTTAGGAACGATCTTCTCCACTCCATTAGTACAAACTAGCTTGGAAAATTTGCGCGAATTTTTAAAAATCAATCAAATTGATAGCTTTGCTGCTGCCCTAAGCACTAAGTCGATTAGCTATACCCAGCTTGGGTATCATGGCCCGTCCGCATTTTTTTTAGGAAGCGAGGCCCAAGGGCTAAGTCAGGAATCAATCAAGGCATGCAAACACCAAATCATGATTCCCATGCTAGGGATAGCCGACTCACTTAATGTTTCTGTTGCAGGTGCAACCTTACTCTACGAGGCTCTTAGACAAAGAACCTGCTCATCCCCACAAAAGTGAGTATCACTTTTCGGTGTGGAGCAAATAATAATCTGAAAACTCTACAAGCAAATTTTCAACCCCTTGCCGATACCCTAATACATGCTTCATATTGCTTTCTAACATGTCAGCCTCATGCCCTCCGATTAAAAAGGAATTTGCAAAATCTATCATATGTAGACGGCAACCCCTTGAGCTGAGGGAAGTTTCATTATGATTATAAACAAACAAGAGTGATGACCCTATCAATTGAAAACGATGTATATCTTGATCCCCTAGAGCAAAATAAAGCTCCTTAAGTTTATCTGAAAAACAATCGACAATATGAGGGAACTTGCCTTCATCGAGAAATTGCGAGATGACTTTTCTTGGACTTCTAAAGTATTCCATTTTTTGCAAGAAGCCTCCAGGTTCGATGGAACCACTTCCTGATGAAAGACCAGCAAAACGAAAGCCATAGTCATTGGACGTGGTGAAATAGCGATCTTGAAAGTAGTGCAAGCCGATCCAAAAAAACTGCTGAAATAGACCCGTATTCGAGCGCTTCATAGACTTTAGAGATGCTGTCTTACGCCCAACTTTTAAGTCGAGAGCCCAAACATCTGAATTTCTTTTATCCTTAAAATCTTTTAGATTTTCCATCTGCAAATAAATTTGCTTTTTGTCCTTACATAAACCAGCATATTCAGGCAAAAAGTTACAAATACTATTTCTATCACCGTTCAGTCGACAATACTCCTGAGCAATCAAATAAAATTCGATTTCCTTAACAGTATAGTGACTATGTATTTTCTTTGCACAATAACCACCTTTAGTGGAAAAAATAGTCGCACTATGCCCACCCGAGCCTTTGTTCTGGCATAAATTTTCTTCCTGAAATTCGCATCGAGGCAGCTTTTTTTGCTCAATTCCTAGCTCAGATAGATAAGCTTTTAAGCTCCTACGGTTGATTTCCATATTCGCTGCTTTGAGTCTCGGAGAATCCGATAGAAACAAGACGATCATAAAAACAGCTACATGAGACATTTGCTTCATAATCTTTCCAAGCTTACTTGTTGAGAAATAGGCAACGGAGCTCAATTACCTTAAGGGAGTTCAAGAAAAAGTACAAACCATATTGAATGGAGGATAAAGACAGGGAAAAAGATATCCTATTCTGAACTATGCATTTTTATCTGCGTACATAATTCTGTTAAAACTTTAGATTTTGCCTGATCAGGACAAATATATTTTTCATGATGACTTAGAATATCTCCATTGAGATGAAGCACCTTTAACTTCTCTAGATTCCCAAGTGGTCTAAGATCAAAAACAGGGTTGTTCTTTATTGAAACCTCCTCTAGCTCAAGAAGGTTCGCAACAACCGAAATATCATTAATTTGGTTATCATCAAGGTTCAAACTTGTCAATCGTGTCATATCCTTAAGATTAGAAAGATCACTAATTTGGTTTCCTTTAACACTCAGTTCTTTAAGGTGTGTTAATCTATCAAGCGGCTTTAGGTTTTTTAAAAACCTATATTCTAAGGTCAAAGAGTTTGTTATTTTCAATTTTGCGAACGCACCCTCACAGCTTTTTTCATCAAGAACATATCGAACCACATTTACAATTTTTCTAATTTCTATGTCTGAAGATTCTTTACAGTAGCGGTAGAAGTTGGGTTGTTCTTCTCTATCGACGCACTGATCTCCATCCCATACTAGGGAGGTAGATTGTGACAGACACTTCTGTTCATTTGCCAAGTAAGAAAGCTTGAATTCAATAAGAAAATGCAAAATTAATCTTGCCGTCCAAAATTCAAAGAAAAATTGTACTTGAAAAAAA
>JABSRF010000011.1 GCA_013215275.1 Oligoflexales bacterium
ATAGAGTGCGCAATCACAGGCCAGAACTGTACTAAAATTAACCATCAATGGGTAGGACATTTATTTGGAGTTACCTGACCAGGTTCTAATCCGTTGTTGTTTGGGCAATAATCAGCATAAATGTCTTGCTAATTTATTGATAGGAATGGTACCTAATAAGGGTCCTTGAAGAGGAAGCTAAACCGCCCAGAAAATATCCTATCTTTTAGGGATGATGCGCCGAACTTAAATTAATTGAAAAGAATGAGTTGTTTAGGTTTTCAAAGCATTTATACTAGAGTGACAGACAAGTACTCCTGGTGATTTTTAAGTCTTCTGAAAGAGCGGACATTTTTTTGCATTAATAAACAGACATTTTGCAGCCGTGGGCAGTGACAATTGCTCGATGATCGTATCAGTGTAGTTATTCCTGTTGTATTGTGCGACTGCAGAGTTTTAATTTTCAAAAATTAATTGAGACCTAGGATTTGCGGGAGGGTTTTTCAGTTAGCGCTGGACCTGATTTAGATGCCCGTACCAATAAGCAGTTGCCCATTATTTTGTTGTTAGATGTGTCCTTTACGACACTTGGCTAATTTATTGATTTCTCAAATTAATTAGATATCTTATGTCTTTTTTTATGAGGTGATTCCATGGACAAGGAAAACAAAGTGGATTTAAGCGAAAACCTAGGTGAAGGACAAACGGCAGTGCCTTCAGGGGGATCTGCTGAACAAGGGTCTGTGAGTCAGGTGAAGGACCAAAAACAGGATCAGACTGAAGGGAATAAGAGCCAGCAAAAGGAAGAAAATACCCTTACAATAAGTTTGTCCAGGGCTTTGTATAAAAAGCTGAAAAGCAAAGCACAGGTGGAAGGGGTAAGTCCCCAAGATTTGGCCAGCGAATTACTAGCAGAAGGCCTTGTTTTACGAGCTTGGGAAATCATGGAGAGAAAATCGACCATGAGGCAAAGCTCCAACGGAGGTAATTATAACCAAGGTGGTAATCGTTCCGGTCACAAGCAGTCGTATAGGAACGGCTCTCAAAATGGTTATAATAGAGGACGTTCGTCTAATCACAGTAACTCAAATTACAGCAATTCAAATAACAATAATGGCCAAAATAGACGAGGTAACTACCAGCATATTTTAGAGGATAGTGCTAATTTTCTAGAATATGTAAGAAACCAAGAAAAAAAAAATAATACCTAGCGTTATAGAGATAGAAAGGTTCGAGATTTAAGATGGTGAATTGGTTTAAAGAAATTGAGAATGGTGAAATCGAGTATGGATATGCATTCCAGAATAAACTATTTGAGGATCAGTCCAAGTTTCAGGATATCAAGGTAATCGATACCTTAGCTTATGGGAAGATGCTGATTTTAGATGATTTTGTAATGCTTACTGAGTCAGATGAGTTTGTTTATCATGAGTTGATTGCTCACATCCCTGTATGTTTTCACAAAAACCCTGAGAAGGTTGTGGTCATCGGTGGGGGAGATGGTGGCACGGTACGAGAACTAGTCAAGCACGATTGCGTAAAGGAGGTTGTGCTTTGCGAAATAGATGGGATGGTTGTTGATGTCTGCAAAAAGTTTTTCCCAGCAGTAGCTGGAAGGCTTGACCATCCTAAAGTCGACGTCAAAGTAGGTGATGGGATGGACTATGTTCGCGGTCTTGAGAATGAAGTAGACCTGATGATCATTGACTCCACAGATCCAGTGGGACCAGGAGAAGGGCTCTTCACTGGGGAGTTTTATCAATCTGTGTCAAAAGCGTTGAAGCCAGATGGAATGATGGCCGCACAGTCTGAATCTCCATGGGCCGAAGCAGAGTTTCTCAACCGTATTCACAATAATATTCGTACTGGTTTTGATTATGTTAGACCATATATCGCCTCTGTTCCAACGTATCCAAGAGGTTTATGGTCATGGACACTGGGCTCTCATTCGCCAATTGATGTTGATCAGTTTGACTACGAACGCTTTGCAAAAGTAGAGCCCGAGCTAAACTACCTTAGTGATGCAATGGTTAGAGCTTGTTTTGAACTGCCAAAGTTCTACCGAAAAAAGCTCAGTGTTTTGAATCAGTAATCTTTCTCTGAAAATGTTCAGAGGAGTCAGTCTAGCAAGGCTCTTTGAAGCACTTTTCTTTATAAAACTTCAGTTCCCCAATACTTTCTTCAATGTCTGTTTTGGCCCTATGAGCCTCTTTTTTACGAAAGGGCTCAAGTTGATACCATGAGTTCGCCAGGATTTTTATGGTGCTAACATCGAGCAGACGATAATGAAGGTACTGATCAATCTTCGGCATGTGTTTTATAATGAACCTGCGATCTTGCCAAATTGAGTTACCTGCCAATATACCTTTTTTTTCTTTCACATGAGTTTTTATAAATTCTAAGGTCTCAGCCTCTGCTTCCAGGGAGCTTGTACTGGACTGTTGGACTCTTTCTATGAGACCGGACTTCTTGTGATGAGTCTGATTCCACTCATCCATAGCCTCTAGCACTTTATTATCTTGATGAATCACTAATTCCGGACCATGAGCAATGATATCGAGGTCAGAGTTAGTGATAATCGTTGCAATTTCTAGGATTTTATCATGCTCAGGAATAAGGCCTGTCATTTCCAGGTCCATCCAAACTAATCTAAGGTCTTCACTCACTACTTCATTACTCCTGTAAATCGAATTACCATAATAGGACAAGAATAAACTATCATCGGTGCCTAATCTACTGTCCCATCATTTTTTTGGATCAAAAAATCAGCTACACTTAAAATAAATTGATGTTTGAATTCATAAGGTAGCATGCTTTGGTATATAACACTTATTTATTATGTCATTGATGTATAATCTTGCTAAGGATCCATCCAACTCAAAGAATTACTTGGCGTAAGCTTTTTCTATGGACCGAACTTGTGCCACCTGTTCCAAATTCAAAAAGTATAGCTCATGAGGCAAGCAAAACTATCTATTATTTAGTAAATCATAGACAGACCTTCAGGCAGAGCTATATTATTTCAGCCTTAAGGACGTTGGTTGGTCTTGAAGTCGAACCAGGTTCATATTGCTCTCATCATGGTAATGAGATATCAACTTAGACGATAATGATTCTAGGAGTATTCATGAAACTACGAAGATTGCCTAAATTTTGGTCACATGGCTTTGCATGCCTTGCAGGGCTTTTATTTACTATTGGCTACTCAGCAACTAGTTTTTCTAGTGAAGCCTTTAAAATTAATGGCAAGGTCACGACTATTAAAGACCTCATGAAGCTTGAGCAGGACAAGTTCTATCGTCTGGAAAAAGATAAGTATCAGTTGGTCGAAGGGCTTGCTAGGCAAGCTTATTTAGATGCCTATTTTAAAAAAATGGGAGATGAGCAGAAAATTTCTGCAGAGGCTGCCCGTGAGCGCTATATGGACAAGCACGCAAAGTTTACGGATAAAGAAATCAAAGAGACCCTGGAAAAATACAAGAATCATCCAAAATTGAAAGAGTTGCCAAAAGCAGAGCAAGAAAACCAGATTCGTAATCTATTGAGAGTGCGCGGCGAGCAGGAAATAGTTCAAGCAATCATTAGTGACGGCTTAAAGGCTGGGCATCTGCAAATCAGTTATCCGAGACCAAGTGAGCCTGTTTATGATATTAAAGTGACCTCCGATGACCACGTTCGTTATCATGCAGATGATAGCAAAGCAACAAAGCCAGTGGCTTGCAAGGGCGATGACTGTGCGATCACAATTGTTGAGTACTCAGAGTACCAATGCCCATTTTGTGCTAGGGTTATACCCACAACAAAGCAGATTCTCAAGGAGTATGAAGGTAAGGTAAGGTGGATTACAAGAGACTTTCCTTTGGACTTTCATGATCGAGCAAGGCCTGCAGCAATTGCGGCTCATTGTGCTGGATTCCAGGGGAAATTTTGGGATATGTACAGTATTTTGTTCGAAAACCAAAGAAGCCTTTCTGATAAAGATTTAGATGGCTATGCTGATAAAATCAAATTGGATAAGGACAAATACCTGAAATGTGTTGCTGAGCCACAAAAAGCCATTGCTTTGATTGATAAGAACATGCAGACAGGTGCGAGCGTAGGGGTGACCGGAACGCCTGCTTTCTTCATCAATGGCAGAAGGTTGTCAGGAGCATTGCCATTCGAAGAATTTAAAAGAGTGATTGATGATGAGCTGGCGAAAGCTGGCAAAAAGTCCTAATTCCTCCCCTTTTCAATATTACGAGAAAAAAATCTCAAGATCCTCATAATAAATTCCGATTGACTATCGGATTTTATTATTGAAGGAGCTTCACATGGGAAGCAGGGACAACCGCCGTGTTATCAGAGTTAATCTAGAATCCCCTTTGACTGTCACCATGGGTTCGATTGGCTCTGATGTGAAATACAACCTCATGACTCGTGATATCTCGAATAATGGCTTTTTCTTAGACTTTGAAAAACCTGGTAGGTTTCCATTTACGCCCTCTAGTATCATGGAAGTATGGATGGCTATTGGGAATGATGAGACCATTTTTTTTAACGGAAAAATGGCTCGGGTTGTTTATCCTACCGATGAATCTGCTAAGGTGACAGGTCCGGGCATTGCTATAAGAATTATTCAGATAGAGCCCCAACAGGAACAAGATCTCATAGACTTCATTAGTAAAAAAATTGAGGAACAAGAAAGGGAGCACGGTGCTGCGCTCACCCATGGTGAAGGCCCCAGTGGTGCTGCATCCTAGAACTCCCTGATTTTTAAGATAGTTATTCCTAATTAACGGCTTCAAATTTTTAACGAACAAGCAGAGGCTTGTTTTTCCACAGCATTTTTGCGTTTTCCTTTAAAATTAACTTTTATCCACTATACTTGAAGGCTTAGACATTGTTCAATGATAAGGGATGGAAGCCTCATGGATGCTAAAACGCTTGTTGGTCTGGAAGTACTAAGAAGGAACCCCAAACTATCTGATAAGTGGGGAAGGTGCGGTTACCTTTGTAACCAAGCGTCTGTTTGCGCTGATTGGACTCATGGTATTCCTATCATTGAGAATGCCCTAGGAGATCGGTTCGTCAGTCTTTTTGGCCCTCAGCATGGCTTTTTAGGCACCGTGCAGGATAATATGATTGAAACAGAGCATGCCACTCATGTTCCCAGTGGGAGGCCTATTTATAGTCTTTATTCCGAAACTCGCGAGCCTACTGAGGAGATGGTCGAAGGACTAGATACCATCATTGTGGACTTACAGATCACTGGTTGCCGGATCTATACTTTTAAATCTACCATCGCTGGTTGCTTGCGAGCAGCTAAGAAGCATCACAAGAGGGTTGTGGTTCTAGACCGACCAAATCCCGTTGGCGGGCGATATATTGAGGGACGTTGTGTCGAGCCGGAGCTGTATTCGTTTGTTGGTCAATTTACGATGCCAATGCGCCATGGGTTATCTGCAGGTGAAGCTGCACAATTCTTTAACTCTAGCATCGGGGCGGAGTTGGAGGTGGTAGCTTTAGAGGGCTGGGATGCAAAAGCCGACTGGCGAAGCACTGGTAGGCCTTGGGTCTTAACCTCGCCAAACTTACCAAGTATCGACCCTGTTTACGTTTACCCTGGAATGGTCATTTTTGAGGGTACAAACATTTCAGAGGGGAGGGGAACTGGCTTACCATTTCAATTTATTGGTGCCCCCTTTTGCCAAGATACGAGCAAACTCATTGAACGCATAAAGGATTATTGTGGAGGAGAGCCCCAAGGAGTGCATTTGCGGGAGGCTGTTTTCGAGCCTACCTCAGGCAAATGGATGGGACAAGAGTGTCGTGGGGTGCAGTTACATATTACTGAGCCTGCAAAGATTGCAAGCTATCAGTTAGCATTGTCTTTGCTAAAATCTTTCTGGGATCTCAGTGATGGGCGGTTTGAGTTTAGCCAGCAACCATATGAGTATGAATTTGATACCTTGCCAATCAAGATAATACTTGGGGGAGCTGAGTCAGTGAAGCACCTCGAAAACTACTCTAAGAGTGATCCTTATTGGCTATGGGGCGTAGAAGAGTACCTTAAACAAGTCGCACCGATGCTAAAGTATGACAGAAAACAAGAAATTCTTGTCTAGCTCGTTTAGTAATGCAGCTTTCGCTGTTAATTATGCTGCTTGTTCCAATTCTGTTCATGAGTTATGAGGCGGAAGTGTGGCAAATCCTTCACGTTGATGAAGTCGTTATCCTCCTGAGCCATTTTTTGAAGGCTGGGATTGAGCTGTATAGCCTTATTTAACACAATAAGCGCTTCGTCAGAACGATTTGTTAGGGCAAGCACACAAGCCTTATTGTACAGAGCGATGGAGTCATCTGGGTTGACCCTGACGGCATCATCAAATGCTCTAATGGCCTTGTGATAAGATTTCATTTTGTAGTAAATCAAGCCAAGAGAGGTTAAAAACTGTCCGTTATCAGGGCTCAGAATCGCAGCGTTTTTGTAACTCTTGGCAGCAAGTTCATGCTTTTCCAATTTTTCTGAATATAGCTCTCCTAGAAGTGCATACAGCTCCGCATGACCTGGTAGCTCTATAACAATGTCTTCCAGTACTTTTGCAAGTTGGCTGTAAGCTTCGTTTTCCTTATAAATATTGAGAATGTACTCGACAGTGAGCACTTGATGTGAGGTTGAGGTAATGGACGTGACATAATGCTTTTTAGCAAGTTCAAAGTTCTTTGCGGCTAACTCCACAGATCCTAGGTGAGCATGAATGACGGCAAAGACATCGTCGCTACCTGAGTTAACATTCAGTGCTTCGTTTAAAAGCCTGCGAGCTAGCTCAGGCTTTCCAAGGTGTTTGTATAGAAGCACTGCATCGTTAATGATTGCCTCTTCGAATTTTGGATCAGCTTTTCTAAGCTGAGCGTATATCTTATGAGCTTTCTCATACTGCTGCAACTCGGTGAGCGTTACAGCCTGCATCAGATCAAACAGTGGGTGAGGGTGTTTTTTATTCCAAGTTGCAAGAGCATTTTGTAGACGCTCGTTTTCGTAATTAGCTTGCAGGATGGTAATCACATATGGAATTACAATATCTTTTTTTGTTGCTGGGCGGGTTAAACACGAATCGATGCTATCAAGGATTGAATTAAAGTCCTGTCCTGCTGCAGATAAGCGTGCTTTCGTAAACTCAAACCTCCAAGATGGGTCTGCCTTCAGTTTTGCTTTTGCATCGCTTAAAATAGCCATTCCATGGTCAGACTTTCCCATGATGTCCATAATGTCTGCTAATGCCAAATAGCCAAATTCTTCATTAGGAGCCAGTTGTATCGCCTGAACAGCGAGAGCAGATGCTTTTTGTAACAAGTCAAGGCGACTTGGGTTTAGAGCAAATATTCGAACATAGGTATGAGAAAGGACATAGTGGTGATAAGCACTCTTTGGATTCTTCTGGATTTCTCTGACGATCTTGTTTTCGAGAGAAATCAGTTCCGAGTCATCAGAAATCCAGGCCTCCGTTTCCAAGTCTTCTGTCGCAGCTAAGCTGTTTTGCTGAAAAGCAATGAATCCAAGTGCGGTAATAATTAGAAATCTTCTTGCTAATACTAGTGATTTTCTTAGAGTCTTAGGAGTGAACCGTTCAGCCCTGCTCGCAAAGAGCATAACAATATTTAGCGAATTCAGATAACAGGGCATAAATACTCCGTATTGAGACTCAGTTTCGAAAAACCCCTAATTAACTTATCGGCCGAATTAGCTATTTTTTAATTTAATATATTAAAAAAGTTAAAAAAAATTATTTATTTAATAAATTACAAATGTTTATAAGCATATTTTATTGCGATAGTACACCAATAAAATTTCACAGTAGGAAAATATTTTACCTCTGAGGAACAAGTGAAGCGAGGCTTAGGCTAATTATATAACTAGCTTTGAATACAGGTTATAGTCTGACTTTTTGGGCAGATATTCAAAATATTTAATCGATGTAATTAATCAATTATTGCCTAGCGACGATAAGGACCAAGTGCAAAAAGGGGCTTTATGGTTGCTAGAATGAAAAAATTAAAACTTCTAATCATTTTTGGAATTTGCTCGTTTGTATTCACCGGCATTTTATTCAAAAAAACCGAGTTTTTAGATCAGTTTAGTGAGCTCCTTATTGATACGGATATAGAAGCAGTAGAGGACATTTCCATATCAGTCGGTAGTAGGCTGAGCGGTGATTCTGAAGAGCTAAAATATGCCAACATTCTGTTGGTGGATTCTGTCTTATCGATTATCAAGAACTACTATGTTGACTCTGTGAGGGTTAGTGAGAAGCTAGTTTTCGATGCAATATTATTCTCCTTAGAAAGCAGTCTTGAAGTGAAAGCTAGGCACTATACAAATGAGGTCGTTCTTTCATTGGATGATAATGAATTAGAGTTAACAATACCATATGAGTTCGGACACGAACAGCTTCTCAACTATGTGTTCCAGATAAGCAGGTTTATTAGTCACAAGGTCGAAACCTATTCACTCACCCAGAAGTTTTCAAATAAACAAGAAACCGCATTGGTTTATATTCTTCGGGGACTGGTAAGCACTTTAGACGCTCACAATAACTTGTTATCAAAAGAATCTTACAAAGAGCTCAAACAAGGAACAGAGGGAACATTTGGGGGGCTAGGAGTCCTTGTAGGAATGAGAGATCAGTTACTGACCGTCATTAAGCCTTTACCTAGAAGCCCTGCTGAAAGGGTTGGTATTGCTATAAAAGATCGTATTCTCTCAATTGATGGAATGGATACCTACGGATACTCATTGGGAGACCTTGTGGAGCATATGCGAGGAGATCCTGGTACTGATGTTAGGCTCTCCCTTCTTAGAGAGGGAGCAATGTCTGCCCAGCAGATTTCTGTCAAACGAGAGGTTATTCAAGTCGACTCTGTTACCCATAAAGTCATCAAAAAACCGTATGGGTATTTAATGTCAGTTTTAATAGAAAGCTTTACATCCAGAACTGTTGATGAAGTCAAACTCGCAATTGCTCAGTTTAAACGAAACCACCCACGTAAAGAGCTTAAGGGACTTATTTTGGACCTTAGATCAAATCCTGGTGGTTTACTTGACCAGGCAATCAAAGTAGCGGATCTATTTTTGACTCATGGGGTTATTGTTTCAACGAAGGGGAGAAACACAGAAGTAGAGATGGCATACAACCAAGAGAAATCAGAAATCAGATGCCCCGTCGTTGTTCTTATCAATGAAGAATCTGCATCGGCAAGTGAGATTGTTGCAGGTGCATTGCAAGATCATGATCGAGCAATCGTGATAGGTCAACCTAGCTTTGGAAAAGGGTCAGTGCAAACAATTTTTGAACTGCCGGATGATAGAGCTTTAAAGCTTACCATTGCTCGGTACTATACTCCCTCAGGTACTTCTATTCAAAATATAGGGATTTTTCCTGATATTTGGCTGCAGCCAGTCTTTAAGCTAGAAGACAATAAGAACTTATTAGGTGAATACCGTTATAAAAACGAGCGATTTTTAAGCAATCGATTGCTTAACAAGACAATCGTACCAACTAACAGTAAAAATGCCCCTATGTTTAAGGGGTATTATTTGAAGGAACATAACTCTGAATTTGAGGCTGAAAATTCGACTGATCGAGAGTTGGAGACTGCTCATTTGGTCTTTAATCAAATCTATAGTGTATATAAGAATAACATTCCTAGCTTTAATACTAGGGCAAATCACTGGATTAGCTTGGCAGGAAAGGCTCTCAATAATAAAATCGGAGCTTGGAGTAAAGAGGTCGATCGTTACCTAACGAATAATTTGAACCTAAATTGGAGTGGTCGTGAGGTTAATTCGAAAAGTATTCCGGTTTTTCGGCTTATCAGCACTAGTAAAAAGGCATTAAAGGCTGGAGATTTTGTCAAGATTCCATACACAGTTGTGAATACCAGTGATAAGCCAATGAGTCGCTTATCGATTTTCATACGTAATGAACACCCCGAGTTTGAGACTCATGAAAAATTGCTTCGGACTATCGAGCCCGGGCAAGTTTTCAATGATGAGGTTAAAATTCATATCCCTACATTCTGGAGCTCTGGAAAGCTAAACTTCGAAATTGGTCTAGCTTCAGGGGGAAGGGCTATCTCTTCATTAAATAAATTTGCCAGTTACCAAGTGACCGAAAGAGCGACGCCGGAGATAGGAATTTCCATCAACCTTGTTAATGAAGCAGGTGGAAAAATAGCTGGTGAGTTAGAGGCAAATGAGCACGCAAAAATAGCTGTGTATTTGAAAAACAAGAGCAAAATCGAGGCAAAGGATCTTTTGGTGAGGCTTATGAATTTGGCAGGAAACCAGCTCAATATTCTTGAAGACAAGGAAATTGTTGGTAGTTTGCCTGCCCATCAAGAGAAAATTGTCTACTTCGATGTTTCTGGTGCTGATGCTATGTTTACTAAAGATATTGGATTAGGACTTATTGTCGAAAGCAATGATTTGAAGCTACCTGTGAAGAAAAAGGCAGCTATCGTTGCGGTTCCTTCAGTTAAGTGGGACAAGGATAAGCTAATTCGAAAATAGTAGATCCTCTTAGGGTTTGCGAGGTTGGTATGGAGCGTAAAAACTTAGGCTTAGTTATCGGTGAGCTTTACCATCCACGAATGGTTCATGTGTTTGAACGCTTGAGCGAATATTTTAATGTTTCTGCATTCGTCATTCAAAGAGACCAAATTCTGAAGAAAATTCCTGGATGTTTTAACACTCTATTATTCAAGAGTAACGAACAAACACCAGGGTATATGCGTGGTCTTGAGCCCTATCTTTCAGATAAAGATATCATATTATGCATAAATATCGGCTCTTTTAGCTCTTTGCAGGCCGCTCGGACTGCGAAGGAAAATAACATTCCTCTGGTTTGCTACACCACTGATAGTGATCTGAGTATCTATCAGAATTATCCAAACATCAAAGCGATCCAAGAATTCCTAGCAGATATGGTGGAGATGTTTCTTGTGCCTACAGCTGGGGTAGCTCATGAGCTGGCAAAAGTTGGGGTGTTAGAGGAAAAAGTGACGATACTTCCTCCTCGTGTTGACACAACAAGGTTTGCGTTTAGCCAAGAAAAGCGGATGAAGTTTAGGAAATACATTGGACTGATGGAGTCAGACCGAGTGATTCTTTTTTATGGTGACTTAGAACGCTCAGAGCAACCTGAGCTTGTTTTGAAGGCTTTGAAGTTTCAGCAAAACCTTAACAAAGACCTGTTTGGTCATCTCAAGCTTATTTACCTCGGAAAAGGAAGTTTCAGTAAGGAGCTTCAGTATTTATCATACAAACTTGGGCTGGGAAGTCAGACATACTTCTTGAGTCAAGACCCAGAGCCATTTTTAGCTGATTTATTTTGCGCTAGTGATGCACTGGTTTTACCTAACTGTATCGACCAAGATAGGTTGCCCCTATTCCCTTACCAGATGTTAGAGGCTATGGCTTCGGGAGTGATTCCTCTCGTTGCTGAAAATGGAGCTCAGGCTGAACTTTTGTCTTCCCCAGAGTTGACTTGGAGCGATCACTCGTACGAATCATTGGCTTTCTTGATTAATAAAACTTTGCAAGCGGGAAATAAATTGGATTCTTATAAAAGAATAGTTGCTGAAAAGGTGGCTCAAATTGGGGATCAGTCGTCTGCAGATCTAATCTTCTCTCAGATTCGGGACATCGTGGAGCTAGGTACTAGGCAAAACAACGAGATTGCCTGGGAACAGTGGGAAGGGCAGTCCTTCCAAGAAGATCAATCTGCAGAGGTTTTGGAAAGAATCAAAATACTTGATCTTGATCGGTTAAGTCTAACGGATCGTAGCCGGCTGTTGACTATTAAAGCCCAGGCCCTCATGACAGGTAAAGATTTTGACCAGGCTCAAACTTGCTTTGAATCAGCTATTAAATCGTATGGTAAAAATTCCAGAGCATTCTGTGGCCTCGGGTATTTAGCATGGCATAGCTACAACCATGAAGAGGCCATTGGAGCCTTTAAAAAAGGCCTAGCACTTTCACCCAATAATCATCAGTGCGTGCTCGGAATAGCTCTGGTTTACAAACGGCTCGGTATGTTGGAAGACGCCATTTACTGGACTGAAAAGTCCATTGTCATGGGCGCTCCGGGTAAGGTACCACTTAAGGCTTTAGTTCAGGCTTGTTGTGAAAGCAATGAAGCGGAGTATGCCATAGCCTCCTTGGAAAGAGTGTTAGATTTGGTCGGGGATGATCCAATTCTAATGAGAGGTTTAGGGCAGCTATACTTAAAAACAGGACATGTAAAGATAGGCCATCAGATTTTGGATAAGTACCTACCTTCAGCCCTTCCTATTAAGAAAAGCTAGTCTGTTTTCTTTTTGAATAACTTAGCAAAAAATCCCTCTGCAGGCTTAACTGGCATATGTGAGTCAATCTTAGGGGCGTCAAGTTTAATGGTAGACTTCTTAATGGTGGCTCCGCAATTTGGGCAATAACCAAGTAAGTCTTGTTTCTTGCTTCCTTTGGGTTTGGCAGGTTTGAATATCACCTCCCGCAGAAGCGAATCAAGGTATTGATCAACGGTCATTTTGCGATACTTTGCATCTTTCTTGGCTCTCTCATAGGCATCCATAGAGATCTGAGTGGTTCGGCCATCAATGCTTTTCTTGTCAGCTTTATTGGTTTTTTGAGCTGACTTTGCCTTAGCTTCTTGCTTCATAGGATTCACCCTAAGAGGTTAAAGGGTTTACCCGCCTTGACAAGGCTTCCTCGCTCAGAAGGGAGGACTCCTAAAACTCCGACAGAAAGGATAAGGTTAATGACTCACTCCTTTGCTGTCGGCGGGTTGTGTTAGACTCTAACACCAGTGGATCCAAACCCACTTGTTCTAAGCCCCTTTTGTTCGAGCATAGGTATTTTGTGACAAAGGTTCAATACCATCTGAGCGATGCGATCACCTTTGCTGATCGTGAAATCAGTATCAGAGCTATTCCATAAGAGCACGCAAATTTCATCGGGATAGTCTGCATCAATGGTTCCGACCCCATTAGTCAGACAGATACCGTGTTTATAGGCAAGTCCAGAACGAGCTCTAATCTGCAACTCCGGAATGCATCCTTGAGGGACCTGACTCCAATCAACTGATTCAATCCAAACCCCTGTGGGGAACTTTGCCTTTTGGCCAGCTTTTACACATAGGTCTATGGTCGAGACAAGGTCTGCACCAGCACTCTGCTCGGTTTGATAGACAGGAGCGAATTCGGGGCTAAACTTTAACTTAATCATGGCTTCCTTCTCTAAAATCAGGCAAAAAAAAACCGCTGTTAAAAACACCTGCGATATAGGGTTGTGCTGAAATTTAAGTTTTTAAAACTAGGTGTTTGGCTTTTGGCCAAAGGCTTCCTTACGGCTTAACTTGATGCGCCCTTGACGGTCAATATCAATAACCTTTACGAGCACTTCGTCACCCAGTTTTAGAACTTCTTCAGTATTGTTGACCTTCTGATCAGACAACTGGGTAATGTGACAAAGTCCATCTACACCAGGTTTGATTTCGATAAAGACTCCAAAATCAGTGAGTCTGACTGCTTTACCAAGGAACACATCACCAACCTGCGGGTTGCTTGTAAAGGCACGGATCATAGATTTGGCAGCTTGAGCAGCAGTGGCATTAGGGGCTACGATGCTAATAAGGCCCTCATCCTCAATGTCCATCTTGACACCAGTTTCTGAAGTAATCTTTTTGATACTTTTTCCACCTGGGCCAATCAGGTCACGAATTTTATCCTGCTTTATTTTTAGCTTGAAAATTCTCGGTGCATGAGGAGCAACTTCTTCTTCAGGCTTTGAGATGACTTCATTCATTTTACCAAGGATATGCAGCCTACCCTCTTTGGCTTGATCAAGGGCTTCACGCATGATTTCTTTCGTGATGCCTCCAATCTTAATATCCATCTGCAAAGCCGTGATTTTGTCAGCAGTTCCGCAAACCTTAAAGTCCATATCACCAAGATGATCCTCGTCACCAAGGATGTCTGAGAGGATAGAGTACTCTTCTTCCTCTTTTACAAGCCCCATTGCAATTCCCGCAACAGGCTCTTTAAGAGGGACCCCTGCCTGCATCATAGCCAAGGTGCCCGAGCAGACTGCTGCCATTGAGGAGCTACCATTGGACTCCAGAGTTTCTGAGACCACCCTGATGGTATAACCAAACTGGCTAACTTCTGGGATCACTGGAATCAAAGCTTTACGTGCAAGAGTTCCATGGCCAATTTCCCTTCGACCAGGTGAACGCTGCATACGCGCTTCACCAACGCAGAACGGAGGAAAGTTGTAATGAAGCATAAAGCGTTGCTTATTATCCGAATCCCAAAGAGTCTCTTGACGCTGCTGGTCCTCTTCTGCTGCTAGAGTTACAGAAGCAAGGGCCTGAGTTTCTCCACGGGTAAATAAAGAGGAGCCGTGAGCCTTCTGTAGTAAGTTCGTTTCACAACTGATAGGCCGGATATCCTTAAGGCCCCTCTGGTCGATACGGACTTTATCTTTCAAAATCATAGAGCGCATGTGCTCGGACTTAAGCTTAGACCACAATTCTTTAACCTCAGCACCAAGAGCTGGGTCGTTATCAGGGTTTAGCTTTGCAACAACGTCATCTTTGCCTTTAGATAGAGCTTCATTACGAGCTTGCTTATTGCTGATTGCAAAAAACTCTTTTAACAAAGGTTCTGCGACCTCTTTGACTTGTGCTAAAAGTTCGGTGTTTTCAGCCTTAGGTGTGATTTCCCACTTAGGCTTGCCAATTTCTTTTTGCACTTCCATTTGCATGTCGAATAAAGGCTTCATAGCATCGTGAGCATGCTCTATGGCATCGAGCATTTCCTGCTCGCTTAGGAAGTTTGCGCCAGCTTCAACCATCAGAACTGCATCTGGCTTGCAAGCTATATTTAAATCAAGGTCACCCTCGGAACCTTCTGGAGGGTCAATCAAATATTGACCATCTTTCAGTCCAAGCCTTAAACCAGCAACAGGCCCGTTGAACGGAATATCACTGATCATCAGAGCCGTACTCGCACCCATTAAGGCGAGGGTACTTGGGCTATAGCCAAACTCATATGAGAGAACCGTCGCTGTGATGACCGTTTCGTTGCGAAAGTCCTTTGGAAAGCAAGGGCGTAGAGGCCTGTCAAGTACACGCGCCGTTAAGGTCGCCAGGTCGCTAGGTTTTCCTTCTCTTTTCACAAAGCCAGGAGGGATCTTTCCGACTGCATAGGATTTTTCAATGTAGTCAACGCCTAGGGGAAAAAAGTCTGTGTCGGGGTTAGCTTCTCTGGCTGCGCAGACAGTTACCAGTACTTGGGTTCCTCCCGAGGAAACCATAACAGTACCATTTGCTTGTTTTGCAAACTTATTAAACTCAAATTTTATGATCCGGTTGTTTATCGTTACTTCACGGACTGTGGACATAGTAAAATCCTTTAAAGGGAATGATGATAACCGCTGGTAGATTGTTTATATATTTAAGAATAAAAAGAGTCATTTGACCAGGGTTAGTGGATATGGCAGCCCCGAGAAGCAGTGCTGCCATGTGAGGTATGTGCTTACTTTCGGATACCAAGTTCAGCAATGAGCTTTTTGTAGCTAGGTGCATCATTATTATGTAGGTAGTCAAGAAGCCTTCTACGCTGGCCTACGATCTTCATCAGTCCTCTGCGGGAATGATGGTCTTTTTTGTTCTTTTTGAAGTGATCGTTTAGGTAGTTCAAGCGAGAGGTCAAAAGAGCAATCTGCACCTGTGGAGATGCTGTGTCTTTTTCGTTTAATTGAAATTTTTTGATGATTTCTGTTTTTTGCTCTTTGCTGAGAGACATTTGGTAACTCCAATACTGATTGACGGAGCCTCAAGCTAACCCCTTCAAACTAATATGTTTTTTACTCGGTTCACAAAGGATAATTTCTTGCGAAGCTTGACAGCGAGTAGTGTAACACTGAAAACTATAACAATTCGCCTCGGATCTCAAGCTAAATCATGGTCGAGAAATCCCTAATTATCAGGGGGTAGGTGGTATCATGATGGAATTTAAAGCAAACATGCGCAGTGTGTATAACATTTAATCATTCCGCTTGACATTTTCCTAAATCTTTTTTACATTAACCCAGCAATTTAGATCATAAAGATAAGCATTTTAGCCAATTATATCCAAAAGCTAGCTGTTTCATGTTAGTGAGTTCTTTCCTAGATCCTCTTTATTCTTAGCTCTTGGATGGTTAACTTAGCCCCAAATAGTCATAGCCTTCATAGTATATAAAAAAGAGGAATCGGATGAATTTCAAAACTGGTGACAAAGCTGTATACCCATCCCATGGAATCGCAGAAGTTAGAGGAGTTGAAGCGAGAAATGTTGGCGGGCATCAAGTTCAATGCTATGTGATGAATATCATGGCATCTGGAGCAACCGTAATGGTTCCTGTCTCTGCCACAAAGCGTGCAGGTATTCGAAGCCTAAGCACTCCAGGCGAAATCGAGCAAATTATGGACGTTATGAAAAAGCCTGCTAGGATAGCTCAAAGAGCCTGGAACAAGCGCTTTCGGGAGTTCAATGAAAAGTTGCGCACGGGTTCAGCATGTGAGGTAGCAGAAGTTTATCGTGACCTTAAAACCCTCGAAAAGACTAAAGATCTTTCTTACGGTGAAAAACAGATTCTTGAAAAATCGAAGAAACTAGTGGTTTCCGAGATAAGTGCAGCGAAAAATGTTGCGGCTTCTGAGATAGAGGTTGAGATTAGCAAGTGCTTCCCTGTAGGTTGATCCGCAAATAAATTCTTACCAAAAAAGTCCCCTGTGCTTATCATAGCCTTTTTGTTCGGGGGGCTATTTTTAATGTACCTACTAAATGTTATGGCAGTCAGTATTGACGGAAAAATCTCTGCACATGCTGGTGAGTCAGATGGTGAACGCATGCAAAGTGGGTTTATCAACGAAGATGATCATAATCTTGTTGAGCATGAACTAAAGCAAGCAGATGCGGTGATCATTGGCGCTGATACCCTTAGAGCAAGTGGTCGCATTTGGGCATTGAAAAACCACCAAAACGTTTTTCCACCTTGGTACGTCTTTACAAGCAAAGGTTTTGACAGCAATTTGCCTTTTTGGAAGCAAAATGCAATTGAAAGAGTTTTGGTTACACCAAAGCCCTTTTCAAGAGAAGAGCACTGGCATGAGAGTATCAAAAGTATTGCTTACGAGGATCACTCTCCCGCTACTTTTGTCTATAACCACCTTAAAGGCCGCAATATTGAGAAGATCATTCTTTTTGGGGGAGGTCATGTTAACACTATGTTTTATCAAGAAGGCTTAGTCGATGCTCTACAGCTAACCATTGCTCCGATGATCATAGGCAAAAAATACTCTAGTTCCTTTATAAGCCCTCATTTATCCGAGAGTATCGATCTGAAGCTAGAGTCTTCCCAGGTGTCAAAAAATCATGTATTCTTAAGGTATACCGTCAAAAAACCATGATGTTCATAGGTCACCCATCCCATGACTTATGCATAAAGGAGCCAAATGCCTCTAAGGATAAGAACGAATGTTATGTCGTTAATTTCTCAACGGCATTTCGGTCAGTCTGAAACTCGGGTAAAAAAGCACATGGAGAGGCTGGCTTCTGGGCATAGAATCAATAGAGCTGCAGACGATGCTGCAGGCTTAGCGATATCTGAATCCATTAGATCTGATGTGAGGTCATTGGCACAAGCTAGGAGAAATACGGTTGATGGAGTTTCTCTGATCCAGGTAGCTGAAGGTAGCTTAAATGAGATTGGAAATATTGTGATCCGTTTAAAAGAGCTCGCGATTCAAGGTGCTTCAGACAATATAAGCTCAAGAGAACGAGGATACTTGAACCTAGAGTTTATGCAATTGAAAGACGAAATTGACCGTATTAGTCTGTCTACTGAATTTAATGGGACAAGGCTTCTTACTGGAAAAGCAGAAAATCTTCCTGAGCCCATTTTAGAGAAGCATCAGATGCCTCCTTTTGAGATCCAGGTTGATATAGACTATCATGAATTGGTGGATTCACTTGATATTGATAATCCCGTAAATATCATTCGGTTAAATTTTGAAAACTTAAATGCGATGACCGAGGGAGAAAATTCTCTCGGTATTGGATCTCCTGCAAACGAAGAAGGGACTCGGGTTGATAGCAAAGTGGCAGCACAAAATTCCATAAGGGTTCTAGACGAAGCTGTCAATAAGTTGTCGAGTTACCGAGCTACACTTGGCTCTCTCCAAAACAGGCTAGAATCCACAGATCGAAACCTCGCAATCCGCATTGAAAACCTCTCAGCAGGTAGATCAAGGATCATTGATGCTGATTTTGCAACTGAATCTGCGGAGTATACTCAGTGGAATATCCTTAATCAAGCAGGTGCTTCGGTCCTCAGTCAAGCAAACCAGCTTCCTCAAGTTGCACTGCAGCTACTTCAAAACACCTAAAGTCTCTAAAGTCATTTGTTTGGCATCATAAATTATTGACATAAGAAATAAAGTACCTAGTTGAAGAACTGGTGAGCCCGAGGCTTTTTTGACGAATCGTGGTTATTCTGGGTAAAACGCTTGCAATGACTCTAAAACAAGTTTTGGCACTAATTTTGCTCTAAGTAATAAAAGCTACTCGTAGCATTAATCACCATGAGCTGGAGAAATAGGATGCTTAAAAGTATCTATACACCATTGTCTGGAGCCGTAGCTTCAGAACGCGTTTTGGAGATTATTGCCAATAACTTGGCAAATGTGAGTACCACCGGCTTCAAAGGCGAAAAGGTATCTTTTAAGCTTCTTGAGCCCGAACCTTACAAATCTTATAGGGATCCTTTACCTCCAGCCAACTATAAAGTCCCTATCGAAGAATTGATGCCTTTCCGAGGAAATGAGGTGGCCTATGTCGGAGTATCAGGAGTCAGTAGGGACCTTACTCAAGGCTCACCGATTGCAACCAAGAATCCGTTCGACGTGATGATAGAAGGGGATGGATTTTTCTCAGTTCATACTAAAGAAGGCATCATGTATACCCGTAATGGAGCATTTAGTCTGAGTGAGGATGGTGCTCTGGTGGATAAAAATGGTTTTCCTGTTCTTGGTGAGAAGGGAAACATTTTTCTCCATGGTCACAACGTAAACATCAATCACCTTGGGGAAGTTTACCAAGATGGTGAGCTAGTGGATACCCTTTTGATAAAAGACTTTAAAAATCCGGCGAATTTGGAAAAAGTTGGTATGAATCACTTTTTTTATGACGGTTTGGAGGAGGAAGTGCTCAATGTCGACTATCCGAATGTTAAGCAGGGTTTTCTTGAGTCATCAAATGTCAATGCGATCAAAAACCTTACTGATATGATTTTGGCACATCGATCCTTTGAGGCTTATCAACAAGCAATTAAGAACTATGATAGTATGATGGAAAAATCTCATAACACCTTTGGAGAAGTTCAAGGTTAGTTGAATTTAAAGGGCCTTACGCTGTGTGGGTATCATTAAACTAAACGAGAGGAGAGATTTATGATTAGGTCACTTTTAACAGCTGCTACCGGCATGGAGGCTCAGCAATTAAATATTGATACGATTGCCAATAACTTGGCAAATGTTAATACCACCGCTTTTAAGCGTTCACGTGCAAATTTTCATGACCTCCTTTACCAAACCTTACGGGCTCCAGGACAAAGTGCAACGACGGGCACTGTGGTCCCAAGCGGAATTCAAATTGGGACAGGAACTAAACTTTCCTCAGTGGACAAGATGTTTACCGAGGGAGCAATTCAAGTAACAGGAAATGAGCTCGATTTAATGATAGAAGGTGATGGGTTTTTTCGCATCCAAAAAGACGATGGAGAGATAGCATATACTCGTGATGGACACTTTAGTAGAGATAATGGAGGAAGGGTTGTGACCGCTGATGGCTACCCGTTAATTCCTGAGATAATCATTCCTCAAGGTTCCCAGGACTTTCATGTGGGTTATGATGGTACGGTAACCGTTAAAATCGCTGGCGAAACGCAAGAAATTGGGCAAATTTTGCTTGCAGACTTCATTAATCCAACAGGGCTCGTTTCATTAGGTGGAAACTATAATGCTCCCTCTCGTTCGAGTGGAGAAGCAGTGGTCGGGGTCCCAAATCAAAACGGCATGGGTAGGCTTGGGCATCAACAGCTTGAAAGCTCAAATGTCAATATCGTTGAGGAAATGGTGAACATGATTACAGGACAACGTGCCTACGAAATTAATTCCAAAGTGATACAAACTGGCGATCAAATGCTTCAGACTACCACAAATATAAGGTGATTTTATTGGTGAGTCGTTCAAGGCAACCCTTCTATGTAGCAGTATTAATTTGGCTTGCTAGCACATACCCGGCCTTGGGAGACGAGTATAGCTGGTCTTTCGTGGATGAGGTTGAGGTCGAGGTCGAAGAATCCTCGACAGCACGCCATAAACTTAAGCTCAAGCAATCGGCAGCTGTCAATACAGACTGGGTTGAGGTCGGAGATGTTGCAAACTGTATTCACGATGATCCCAAATGTTTGGACTTTTTAAATTTGTCCGTCATGAGATCACCACCTCCTGGGAAAACCGAAAGAATTAGCGTTGACCAAGTGAAAAATCAGCTTCTCGAGGAAAACACCAGTATAGTTTTTGAAGCTGACGACCATAGCTACATTGAAATTGAGTCGCTAGCTCAGGAGATTTCTGCGGATGAGGTAAAGGCATCCTTGAATGGTCTGTTAGACACTTTTTCTAGGAGTTTAGATGGAATAAAGGTTAAGGTCTCATCTCTGACTTTATTGAAACCTTGGTTTATTAGGCCGCACGAGTTCCAGTTTGAGTTTACTGGCTGGTCCTCCTTACTTAATGAGGACTCAGTAGCGCGTTTGTTCAAACTCTATAAGCAGAGAACAAAGCTAGTTGTGAGAGAAGTACCCCTAGACGCATTGAATGCCCCATCAGAGCGAATCGCTTTGGTAAAGCTAGACTTTCATAAGCCAGTTTTGCTTGCTAGAGAATTATTGCAAAGGGGACAGGTCATTTCTGAGGATTTATTTGCTAAGGAATGGAGGCATATACGCTCTAAACTTGATGGTTATCCAAGCTCCCTCAATGGCTATAAGGGGTTTGCTCTAAAACGGTCTCTTTCCCCTGGTTCGGTACTAAGTTTTTCACACCTGGAGAAGCCACTTGCGGTCAAAAGAGGGCAATTGGTCCTTATGGAGTTAGGCTCAGGAGCCTACGTGGTGACCGCAAAAGTGAGGGCGAAACAGCCTGGAAGGCCTGGTGAAACGATCGAGGTTGTTTACGAACCTACGAAAAAGAGGCTAAGAGCGAAGGTTATCAACTCCAATTTGCTTAGGCAGGTTTCGTCATGATGAGTGCTCTTAGGGTCAATATCATTGCTTGTATCTTAATGCTGTTACTCAGCTCCTGCTTTTCTGGGATCCAAACCATTGATAGTAGAGAGCCCCATTTGTTCTCTAGACAAGAGGGAGGGCAGGTATTCAAAAACCCAATGAAGGGAGCAACTGAGAAAAAATCTCCAGAAGTCTTTATTCGTAAAAGAAAGACTAGAATAAATCCAAAGCCGACTATGGATAACTCAGGTAGCTTGTACAACCTAGAAGATAAAAACAACCGGCTATTTGTTACCTTTAATCGGCCAGATCTTAATGATTTTCTTATGATAAAGATACTGAATCAAAAGGCGCTAAAGGATTCCGAGCAAACTGCTGAAGATGGATCCCAGCCAGCTGAAGATGAAAACGAACTAGATGAAGATAAGCTTATAAAGTCCCTGCCGAGCTTGGAGCCTTTTGACCTAAAGTCCAAAGGTATTTTGAAGGAAATTAAAATGAAAGTGATGCATCGATATGATAACGGTGATTTGCTTTTGTCATACAACCGCGAATCCGTAAGTGAAGAAAACACAAGTCTTATTAAAGTGAGTGCTAGGCTTCCAGCTCAGTATTTGGACCCTGCGAAAGAGCTTACGACCAAGGACCTTGCTGACATCCATTTTATTGAACTCGGCGAAGAGGAGGTCATCGATAAGAGCTCTAGCTCTTGGGAAGACGAATACACCCTAAGGCTAAGCGGGTTTAGTGAAGCTGATTCAAAGCTCGCAGCTGAACTTGACGTGAAGAGGCGAGAACTAATGGACATCAAGCAGCAACTTGAAAATCGGCTGAAATCTCTTGGCTCTGAACGCCGTCAAATGGCTAAGGAGCGTGATACTTGGATCGAAAAAAATAAGCAAGCAGATCAAAAGCTAGCTGAAGCAAATGCAAAACTTGAAGAACAAAAGCAGCAAATTGCCGCAAAGGATAACGAGTTAAAGGAAAAAAATCAGGAGATTGAAGAGCTAACCCGACCTGAGGAAAAGCCAGAAGCTAATGAAGAAGAATAGCCTTATAGCCATTGTCGTGACTCTGATGGGAGTGTTTAGTCATTATGACTTTGCAGCTGGTCAGAGAGCTAGACTTAAGGATCTCACAAATATAAAAGGAGTGAGAAGCAATAAGCTGATTGGCTATGGGGTGGTTTTTGGTCTTGCTGGTACGGGAGACTCAGCCGCATCGATCACTAGCTTAGAAACCGTTTCCCAGATGCTCACTAAGCTTGGAGTTAAATCAAAGCCTGAGCAATTAGCATCTGGAAATTTCGCATCAGTTTTGGTTACTGCCGAGCTACCTCCTTTTGCTCGTAGCGGCGATCGTCTTGATATCAGAGTGTCTACAAACGGAGACGCTACGAGTTTGGCCGGAGGGACCCTCCTTCTAAGTGAGCTTAGGGCTGGAGACGGAAAGGTTTATGTGGTTGCACAAGGCCCTGTGGTCATCGGTCAGGCTAATGGAGTTGGAGCCTCAGTGTTGACAGTTGCAACGGTGCCAATGGGTGGACTTGTTGAAAGAGAGTTTCGGCCTCAGCTTGCTCCGGGTGGAAGCCTTATTCTGAGCCTTAAAAAGGCAGATTTTACGACGAACGCTCGGATTTCTCATGCAGTGAATGCCCACTTTCGTGGCTTTTATGCAAAATCCCTCGACCCTGCATCCATTAGGGTTGAGGTGCCCCCACAGTTCAAGTCCCGTTTGGTTGAGTTTGTCGCTGAGCTAGAAAGCTTAAAAGTTGCCTTAGATCGCAAAGCGGTGGTCGTTTTGAATGAGAGGACCGGAACCGTTGTGATTGGAAATGATGTTACCTTAGGTCCTGTGACCATTGCCCATGGGGATTTGTCAATAAAAGTTAAAGACCCTGAAGATGAAGAGGCAGAAGAAAAAGATCACTCCTTGTTAAACCTGCCAAAGGCGACGGTGGGGGGGCTTGTTAAGTCATTGAATGAGCTTGGAGTTAAGCCTCAGGATTTGATCGGAATTTTACAAGCAATCCATGCTGCAGGAGCCTTGCAAGGCGAAATTGTCTTTATCTAAGATAAGGAAGCTTTATGAAAGTACATCGCATGAGTCCAGAGGTCAGGCAGAATTTACCCAATACCCCTATTACGAATAATGATACAGTTAAGAGTGAAAAGACTAGGAGTGAATCAGAACTCCTAACCGTAGCGAAAGATTTTAGCTCCCTTTTTTTTGACACAGTACTTCAAAACATGCGTAAATCAGTGATGAAATCTAATTTTATGGGAGGGGGGCACGCTGAGGAAATGTACCAAGGCATGTTAGATAGTGAGTATGCAAAAATGATAGCCAAACAAGACCAAACAGGACCTGCTAAAATGATAGCAGATCAATTGACTAAAATATCAAGCAAGAATCTGACTTCTGCAAATAAAGTAAAACAAAACCATGCATTGGATGCTTACCGCATGACAAAGCCAACCCTGAAATAATGTTGCTTCTTGAAGGAGGATTAGATGAATAAAGTATCTGGGAACGATCAGCTTAATGGACAGCTTGCAAGCATAGGCACGGACAAGTCCAATCGCGTAGCTTCTGCCCGTGAAAAAAGGCAAAATCAGAAGCTTAAAAGCGCCAGAGCAGAAAGCTATGATGTGGACCTCTCTAATCAATCCAAGACCGTTAGAAGTCAGCATAAAAAAGCCTACGATATTGCGAGGGCAACTCCAGATGTAAGAGAGCAGAAAGTGGCTGATTTAAAGGAAAAAATTAAAAACGGCACTTATCAGATCGACTCAGGAAAAATTGCAGATGGCATCTTAAAGGAAGCTATTCGAGATCACCTTGCAGCCAGTGATTGATTCTCCATCAAGCAGGTAGAACGATAGTGTCTCTAAATCAACATAGTGTTCTAAAAAGCGTAAAAAATGAGCTCAAGAGCCTTGAGCAGTACGCTGAGCTATTCTTGGATATTTTTGCAAAGGAAGAGCAAGCGATTATTCATCATGATATCAATAGTTTAGAGAAAATCGGGCAGCAAAAGAATCAGCTGCTATTAAGCTTGCAAAATGGCATCACGAATGTCGCTAAATTATGCACTCAATTGTTCCACCCTCCTTTAGATCCTCCTAAGTCATTTAGTGAAATGCAAGGGTACCTTAAATCTTATACAAGTGGCCTCACTTCAGATAGTTATCAACTAAAAGCACTATCGGAGCATTTAATCACCAGGCTTAGTGTCCTGATCGAAACCTATCGAGATATCAAACCTCAAATCGAGAAAAATAGGTTTATCATAGCTCGGCTGCTGCGTAACCATCAGGAGAGCTACCGGTTCTGGAGTGAGCTAAAGAAGGAAAATAGCTCAAGCTACAATGCAAAGGGAGCAAAGAAGAGCCCGTCTACCATCTCACAGGTGTTTGCTAAAGCATAGGTCATATATGGCAGGTCTGTTTCATTCGCTAAATATCGGATCTGAATCCCTTTATGCAAATCGGCAAGGGATTGATACCACTGCTCACAATATTGCCAATGCTCAAACGGAAGGATACTCCAGACAGAGGGTTAAGCTGACTCAGCGAGATCCTATGGAGAAATCGGGTCTCTTAATCGGTAATGGGGTCTACGTGGGCTCTATTGATCGTTTTCATAATAAATTCATCGAACGACAAATTAACTTAGCTCACAATGATGTCGGTGATAGTGAAGCGAGAATGGATTCCCTTACCAGGCTTGGAGAAATTTATAGCCCGGAACTTAATAATAGCCTCGCAAATGAACTGAATAACTTCTTTGCTTCCTGGCAAAACCTTTCTAAATACCCCGAAGAGTTAACGGTACGGACACAAGTTAAAGAACAGGGTGAGAATATTGCAGATGCTTTCCGTCGTATTGATTCAGAAGTGAGAAGGCAACGAGGGGGCATCAATGAATACATAAAAATGACCGCTGAAGAAGCAAGCGAAACCATCTCAACCATTGCCAACCTTAATGATCAAATCAGGCAGACCGAGGTGGGGGTGCGTAACCCCTCAAATGACCTTAGGGATCAGCGTGATCGCTTGGTCAGGAAGCTAAGCACCTTAATTGATATGAATTATTATGAAGACGCCGATGGTATGGTGACGATTCACGGTCCAGGTGGAGCGCAGCTGGTTGACCGCGGGAGAGCTGCAAGTGTTGAGGTCAGGCAAAATGGAGAAAACCAGGGTCTTTTTGATATTATTATTGTGGACTCTGAAGATAGTTCAGAAAGAAATGTTACCCAAGCGATCAATGGTGGACGCCTCAAAGGCTTGCTGAATATACGCGATGTGGTGTCTGCGAGCCTCCTAGATAGCAATAATGAAATGGCAACAAAGTTTGTCGAGTTGGTTAATGGCAATCATCGAAGAGGCTATGGTCTAGAGCAGTTTAGTAGCTCCAATGGACGAAATTTTTTTGATTCGGTTGCTGATCCGAATTTTGCAGCACAGAATATAAAGCTCTCCTTAGATGTGTTAAATTCAACTGATGCTATTTCCGCTTCGAGTTTACAGAGTTCTCCAGGCGACAATGTGGTCGCTAACAATATTGCGCGCATTCAGTCTTCAAAGGTGTTTACAGATACTGACGCCACCTTGAATGAGTATTATGCTGACTACGTTGGTGTCTTAGGTATGGAGACGGTCAGGGTGCAGCAGGTGAAGGAGTCCGATCAAATTATTATGGCAGACCTTCAATCAAGGCGTGAGGCTGTTGCAGGAGTGTCATTGGATGAGGAGGCCACAAATCTTATCCGTTGGCAGACTGCCTTCACAGCGTCTTCAAAGGTGGTCACCACTGTCGATGAAATGTTGCAAACGGTACTAAACTTAAAACGCTGAGGAGTGTGACTAGGTAGATGCGTGTTTCTGAAAGACAAAAATATTGGGTTGCGAATCGGCGCATAGAAAAGGGGCGCACCGATAATACGGGGGCCCTCGATATTCTTTCGACACAAAAACGCATAAATAAGCTTCATGATGACCCGATTGGTGTTGTCCGCAGCCTGAAATTAAAGGATCGTCTTTCTGAAATCAAGGCGTTCAAGGAAAATATTGATTACTCCAAAGGCTTTTTAGATGTGACTGAAACAGCAATTTCAAACCTGCATCAACGGATAGAAAGAGCTCAAGAGCTTGCAATTTCAATGGCAAATGATACCTATGATGGGATTAATCGTAGTATCACTGCGAAGGAAGTTAAGGAGTTAATGAATGAGGTAAGCTCCCTAGCAAATAGTAAGTATGGAGCAAAGTATGTGTTTTCTGGCTTTCGTAGCCTCTCCCCAGCAGTCGATTTAGAGGGTAACTTTTTAGGTGATGATGGGCAGATCTTCCTACAGATTGGAGAGGAGCAGTATAAGCGAATCAACATACCGGGAAGGGAGTTGTTTGAAGCAAACCCTGAGGAGCGTATGGAAGGGCACTTCAACCTTATCGATGCCTTAGGTCTGCTCTTACACGGTCTTAACCACGATGATAAAGAAGCGATCTACAAAAGTATTGGAGAATTTAGCTTTCAACTAGATAAGCTCTCCAGCTTCCAGGCAAGTGTCGGGGCAACTTGGAAGGCCATAGAGGATGCAGATCAAAAGCTTGATTATGATCAATTGCAAAAAACTACTTTTCTCTCAAAGATTGAGGATGCCGATATATACAAGGCAACTTCAGACTTCAAAAGGACGGAGGCTGTGCTGCAGAGTACCTTGTTAGCTTCCAATAAGCTTCTTCAGCCCTCTCTGCTCAACTTTTTGCAATAACTCTTAGCACAAGCGGTTAATGCCGTTTAGCGCTGCCACCCGGTAAGCTTCAGCCATGGTAGGGTAGTTGAAGGTTGTGTTGATAAAGTATTTTAAAGAGTTGGACTCTTGCTCCTGGCACATAATTGCTTGACCGATATGGACGATTTCAGCTGCGTTTTGGCCAAAGCAATGAATGCCCAAAATTTCTAAGGTCTCAGAGTGAAATAAAATTTTTAACATCCCAACTGTTTGTCCAGTGATTTGAGCTCTAGCTAGGTGACGGAAGGAAGAGTGGCCTACTTCGTAGGGAACCTTCATGTCGGTTAATTCTTTTTCTGTTTTGCCTATGCAAGAAATTTCTGGGCTTGTATAAATTCCAACCGGTATGTCTTTCACAAGGGCGTCATCGCAATCAGGGTTTAAGATATGGCATGACGCAAACCTTCCTTGGTCGTAAGCAGAGCTTGCCAAGGATGGAAAGCCAGTAAGATCACCAACAGCATAGATGTGAGGGCTGCTTGTCTGGTAGTGCTTGTTAACTTTAATATGCCCTCTTTTATTTCTTTCGATCTGAAGGTCTTCAAGGCCTAGATGATCTGAATTTCCAGTGCGTCCAGTCGCAAAAAGAATGATGTCAGAACGAATGCGCTTACCGGACTTCAAATGAGCAATCACACCGTCATCCAAAGTTTCCAGGCGATCAAGCTCTTCGTTGTTGCGAATAAGGACCCCTTGGTCGCGAAGATGATAAGACAAAGCATCTGAGATCTCATCATCCAAAAAGCTTAAAAGGCTAGAACGGGTGTTGATTAGGTTAACTTTTCTCCCCAGTGCTCTGAATATGCTTGTGTATTCGCATCCAATGACACCGGCACCATAAACCGTAACCGTTCTGGGTTTTAAATCTAAGGTTAGGATGGAGTCTGAGTCGAATATGCGTGGGTGGGAAAAATCTATATTGTCAGGTTGGTATGGCCGTGAGCCCGTAGCAAGGACAATATACTTGCCGTGGACTAGGTCTGTCTTACCATCGATATCTTTTACTTCAACAGTGTGTTCGTCAAGCAGAAGAGCATTTCCATGCATCACCTCTATTTCGTTGCGATGATAGTGGTTTGTACGCATTTGTACTTGCTTTGCTATGACTGTTTTTGCCCGCTTAAGCAGGTCAGAGAATGACAGGCTCCCACCGTCGATGATATTTCTAAATATGGAATCTGACTGTAGCGTTGTCAGTCGGTAGGCCACTTGCCTCAGTGCTTTTGAAGGGATGGTCCCCTGATGGGTGCAGCTACCCCCTACTTGATGAAACTTTTCTATGATGACAGTTTTTAAGCCTTGTTTCGCAGCTTGCATTGCGGCGCCTTCACCGCCAGGCCCACTACCGATAATGACTACATCAAATTTCCTAACTTTTTCTGAGTCCATTAGAAAAGCTTCCTTCTCGTGAGAGCGTCGTTTTTTGTGCCTTCAAACATTGCCGTCGGTGCTTAACTTAGACCAGCTTTAGAAAAACAGCAACAACTGCGGGGATGCTTACAATAAGTTGTTAATATAAATAGCGATTACTGAAAAAAAAATGGAGCTAACATGAAAAGGAGTTTAGTTATAGGTCAATTATGTCATAGTCATAGCTGCTTTTGGTCTTTACCAGGAATGCAAAAATCTATAGTCAACTTTACAGCAAATCATTATGATGCGACCTTAAGCCAACCTGTTGACCAAGGTATTGAACTGAATTGCGAATGAAGGGGGTGTTATGACGGAACCAGCGAAAAACAAAGCAAAAAACCTCCATGTTAATAAGCCTACATGGTTAAAGACTAAAATCCCAACGGGCAAGGTCTATTTTGATATTAAAAAAGACCTGAGATCGAGGAAGTTGGTCACTGTTTGTGAAGAGGCAAAGTGCCCAAATATTGGTGAATGCTGGAATACCAGAACAGCTACTTTTATGGTTTTAGGGGACACCTGTACCCGAGCCTGTAGATTCTGCAATGTTAAAACAGGAAACCCTGGAGGGGTCACAGACCCTCAGGAGCCCCTGCAGGTCGCCAAAAGCTGTAGCCTCATGAAATTGCAGTATGTCGTGATCACGATGGTCGATCGCGATGACCTCTCCGACGGAGGGGCTCGCCATGTTGGCTCGGTTATTCAGACAGTCAAAGACCATAATCCTGGCATTAAGGTGGAATTGCTCGCTGGAGATTTTCGTGGTTTAGATAAGGCAATAGCAGTGATTCTTGAGTCAAGGCCCGAGGTCTATGCCCATAATTTGGAGACCGTAGAACGCTTAACACCAAGGGTCAGGGATGCACGGGCATCCTACGTGCAGTCCTTACAAAGCTTGGCTAAGGTCAAGGAAATAGCCTCTTATCCGGTTTTGACTAAAAGTGCACTGATGTTAGGCCTTGGCGAAACGAGGGAAGAGGTCATCCAAAGTATGAGAGACTTAAGAGAAGTGGGTGTTGATTTATTGACGGTCGGTCAATACATGCGGCCTACAAGGAAGCACCTTGCGGTGAAAGAGTGGGTTGCTCCTGAGGTGTTCAAGGAGCTTGAGGGAGTCGCCAGGGAATTGGGGTTTTCTGGAGTTGTCTGTGGCCCCTTAGTGAGGAGCTCATACCGAGCCCGAGAGTTTTATGAAGATGCCACTCAAGCAGTGACAAAGCCAGGAGCTCAAGTTGAGTAAGCACTTACCTCCAGCAGCTAAGCTCCCTCCTTTTCTTTTTGGCTTGGTAGCCCTATGTGCTTCGGCCCTAACGACCCTTCGGTGCTGGTTTAGTCGCAAAGAAACCAAATGGTTTGAAGCAAACCTTGATAAAATTTGGTCTTTGAGACCGAAGTCGACGTTTGCTGATATGTTTATCAAGCAGGTTTATCACAACCAGATCATGGTCGCTTTTGAAACCATTCTTGAGGTCTTCTTTCCAGGGTGTATTACCTTCGAAGGGATCAATGAGTTTGAGGCTCAGATGCGTCCTCTTGAGAAGGAGAAGCAAGGCCAGATTATGGTCTCTGCTCACCTTGGTAGCTGGGAGCTTATTGGCTACGCTGCTTCGAGAATATCTGACTGTAAGTTTTATGCACTTGCAAAGCCTTCGAAATACAAAGCGGCAACTGCGCTGCTTGATCGGATGCGCAGAAAAATGAAAATACTGGTGCTTTGGACGAGCGGAGCTTCAGCACAAAAAAACATGATCAGAGCCCTCAAGGAAGGCTCATGGCTTGGGTTTATCATGGACCAAAAGCCAATGGGGCGGCGTGGGCCCAAGGTAAATTTTTGGGGGCGTCCAACCGAGTTTGTGGGAGGCCCTGCTCAGATGGCAGTCAAGTTTAAGAAACCAGTTTTGGCCGCTTTCTGTGTTAGAGTTGGCCCTCTTCGCTACCGTTTATTTACTAAAACAGTCCTTGACGTCGGTCATGATTGCCAAGATGTTCAGCAGCTTACCCAGCTCATGGCCCAGGAAATCGAGGAGGCAATCAAAACATATCCAGAACAATGGTGCTGGAATTATAAGCGTTGGCGTTTTGATGATAAAATGGCCTTGTAGACCCCCTATCAAGGTTCTTTTATGAAAATACGCCTTCGCTACTGGTTTGAGCCCTCTCTGTGGTTCTTTATTGTAAGCCTTGCAGACCCGACTCTATCCTCCTTTTATGTTGGGAGCTTTATCTGTTTTTTAGGTGCAGTCGTGAGAATCTGGACCGTTTATGTCCCCCTGTCTGAAAAAGTTGGCATCATAGGCCCACAAAATTTTGTCAGGTACCCAACCCAGCTTTCTGGCTTAATGATTTTACTAGGAATAGGTTTAGCAGCCGGAAATGTGCATAGTTTTGTCCCTGCGCTGATCTTTTATTTTTTTTGCTGCAAGCAGCTTATCCAACAGGGTGAACGTTATCGAAGCCAGCAGTTCATGGGGGGGAGTAAAGAAAAAGTAGCTTTATTTTTTCCGCAGTTGATACCGTTTTTTCCTAAGGGCACTCAACTTCCCGTGCACAAGCCTTGCAGGAATCTAGGAATTTCAGAGCTTATCAGCTTGCTTGGGCTTTTGTTTCTCTTACTGGTACTGGTTTATTTGAAAATGTATTACCTAGACGGAAGCATTTTTCTATCTTTAATTTTGATGCTCTTAGCTCTATTCTTAGTTTCCTGTTTTACGATTGCTTGGGCTCGTCGCTAGCCTAGGCATCAAGATGATTAAAAAGAATGGAGCCTCCCAATGAGCCTTCCCCATAGTAGTCCCATACCTGATTTTTTTTGTATTAAAGACCTTTGGACAGATGAGCAGAGGCTCGTCGAGAAAACAGTTCAAGAGTTTGTTGCAAACGAAGCTCAGCCCTACATTCAGGATGCTTTTCGCCAGGAGACCTTCCCAAGCCAGCTTATACCAAAGCTTGGTGAGCTAGGCCTGATTGGATCAAATTTGACTGGTTATGGGCTCCCAGGTATGGACCAGATTTCATACGGTATCGTGATGAAAGAGCTCGAACGCTGTGACTCTGGTTTACGGAGCTTTGCTTCCGTCCAGGGAGCCTTAGTGATGTACCCGATTCATGCCTTTGGGAGTGAAGAGCAGAAGCAAGAATGGTTGTCACCTTTAGCAAAAGGTGAGCTCATTGGATGTTTTGGGCTTACAGAGTCTGAAGGAGGGTCAGATCCGTCTGCGATGAAAACTAAGGCAGAGGACAAGGCGGACCACTGGTTACTAAATGGGGCCAAAATGTGGATTACCAATGGTAATTTAGCCTCCATTGCAGTCGTTTGGGCAAAAACTGCTGATGGAGTTCATGGGTTCTTGGTCCCTATGAAAGCAAAAGGGCTCAAGGTTACGAAAATGATAGGTAAGCTATCCCTGAGAGCGTCGGTAACCTCTGAACTTTACTTTGATAATGTGAAACTCCCAAAAAGTGCTATATTACCGAAAGCCCGTGGCCTGAAAAGTGCCCTGGCTTGTTTGTCTCAAGCTCGTTACGGCATAGCTTGGGGAGTGATAGGAGCTGCGGAAACCTGTTTTGACGAAGTCACGGCCTATGTAAAAGAACGAATTTTGTTTGGGAAGCCACTGGCAACCAAACAGCTTATCCAACGCAAGCTTGCTTTGATGCTTTCAAAAATTACCCAGGCTCAGCTACTTGCTTACCGACTTGGGCAGCTAAAACAGTCAGGAAGCCTTCACTTCTCTCAGGTGAGCTTAGCAAAGCAAAATAACTGTGAGGTAGCCTTAGAGGTTGCACGAACCTGCAGGGATATGCTCGGGGCTAACGGAATCATGGATGAGTATAAAACTATGCGGCATATGTGCAACCTTGAAACGGTGAGCACTTATGAGGGAACAAGTGATATCCACTTGCTCATCATGGGCTCACACATAACTGGAACTCCTGCATTTTAGAAATGGTCGATTGCAGCCTTAGGAGGTTCACATTCGACATGAAAATAACGAAACCATCCACCATATTTTTTTATTCTCTGTGTTGATCCCAAGGATTCATCACAGAGGTATTGAACAGTGGAAGGGGCTGTCATGTTCATGATTGGCCTGCTAGATTTAAAAGGGCTTAGAGAGCCTCTTTCATCGAGGAAGAAGGGAACAGGGGTTTTGGCCTTTGCCCTTAGCCTGCATAGGCCAAGTTTAGAATTTGTGTGATCTAATGGCAGGCATCGGGCTAGTACTTGTTGCTTTTGAGGCACTTGAATTCTCCTAAACCAATCCAAGCATGATGGATCTCCCATATCCCTTATTAGCTTGTTGCGAAGCCTTGCACGGGAGTCTGGTAAGGTGCATGACTGGGCAGGAAAAGCCAAGGATAGGTTGACCTTGTAATCCATTAGAGCTTGATGTGCAGCTTCTTCATAGCCTTTTTGATACTCTAAAAAGCATGAGCGTACATGAATATCAGGTTTGTCTGGGGAGCCTACCCACAAGAGGTCTGAGGTTAAATAGATACTACTGAGATTTTCTAATTCAGCGTCGCTTTTTAAAGGTGATCCAAATAGGTTTATTTTTTTTACATCGAAGTATTTTGTTTTTAGATAATTCTTATAGAGGCAGAGTGTTGCAGCTTGATCCTGCTTGAAGAAAGGAAAAATTGTCTTCATTTTTTCTAGAAAACTTTGGTCTCTTGAAGGTTTTAGAATCAAAACCTCAATTTTATATCCCATACTAAAAATCAGTGACTGGCCCTGAATTTCTAAGCTGATGGGGTCAGACGAGGTAAACTCTTGCTCGTAAGCTTTGATAAGGCTCATTTTGGGTGTCATAGAAGCAGGGATACCCTTGGTTTCAAAGTACTCTCTTAGGATTTTAGTTTGAAAGTCATTGCCTACACGGCTTACAGCTTCTTGGAAGGTTGGGTTAGGAGGAGTTGTGCATGAAAAATGAAGCATTAAGATAAGCACCTTAAGAAACCTTCGAGCCATAAGCTTACCTCTGTCTTTACAAAAAATCGTTACCAATAAAAACTCCACACAAAGATTATAGTCGTAAACGCATACAAATTTAATGTTAACCATAAAAGAGTTTGGTTAATGTTGAATCAACAAATCTCACCCTTTTTTTTAAGGCGTTGAAAACTAATAGCAAAAAAAAATATTGTTGTTTTTTATTAAATAAAAATTGCAATTCAATCCAATACATCATAAACAAAATTGTGATTACGGTACTGGGCCCTTAGTACACATAACTTGATTACTCAACATCTGTGGAATGGAGTGCTGTCATGAATGTTATACGAAGTCTCCCTGTAGCGTTTGGAATTGCTAGTCTAGCTATAGCAGGTATAGCTGCTGCTAAACCTGTAAAAAATAAGTACGGAGTTACCCAGAACGGTAAAATGCCTGAACCAGTTCGCATGGAACTTGCACAAGAGGTCGTGCAAACAAAAACGAATATGTCAAAAGAACACTACGAGTATATTGTTAGAGACCCTCAAAGAGCTCAGAATGATCAGGAAAGAATTACAGGTCTTTCAGCAAGGGAAGTCTTTATTTTAGTCGATCGTAGTGGCTCTATGAATGCTAACGATGAAAACCCTACAGGTAGGTCAACTGGTCAAAGGTGGACTCGGTGGGATTCTGCACGGGTAGCAGCAGAAAGCATTGCTGAGCTTTCTTTAAGCTTAGATCAAGATGGTAAAGTTGACATAATGCTATGGGATGGAGATCGCTATAGCAAGTTGCAGCACCGTTATGAGTCTATGACAAATGTGTCTGACATTAAGAGATTTTTCGAAAACAATAGGCCTCAAAGGGGAAGTACTCCTTTAGCAGAAGCATTGGAAGAGGTTTATGACACTCATCTAGCACAATTGTTGAGAGCCTCCGAGCCTTTCACAGTTGTTGTGTTAACAGATGGACAGCCTAATGATCCATCAAAAGTTAAGAACCTATTCAAGCGTATCATCCAAGAAAACAACTTAGAGCAGCCAGGACGAGAAACTTTAGCAGCCTTTTCTTTCGTACGCATGGGTGATGATCAAGGAGCGATCAATTTTCTTCAGGATTTAGATGATAATTTAATCTCTCAGCTACGTGTGAACGTTGATATTGTCGATACTAAAGAAGATAACTTCCTTTTTGGTACTGGTATGTATACAGGTCGAGAAGGTGTCGGTCCTTTTGCCCTTTTCTGGGATGCTCTATACGACTAATAAAAAGTTCTTACGCACTAAAATTTAAAGTCCTCTTTTTAAAAGGAGGGCTTTTTTTAATGGAGTCAGTAAATGCGAATAAAAAATATGGCTTTAAATATTATTGTTATGGCCTTGCTTAGTGTCGGTGTTGTACATGCAAAGCCGATAAAAAACAAGTATGGCAAAACAGAGAATGGAAAGATGCGTTCCTCTGATCTTGAGGATCTTTCTGCAGAAGTGGTCAGTTCACAACAACAAATGAGTAATGAGCATTTTGTTGAAGTGGTGGCAGATCCTCAGAAAGCTATCAACGATCAAGAGAGATTGGCGGCACTCTCTGCTAGAGAAATTTTTATCCTAGTTGACCGAAGTGGCTCTATGGGAGCAAGTGATGAAAACCCTACTGGCCAAAGGAGTTCCCGTTGGACTCGTTGGGATTCAGCACGGGTAGCGGCAGAAAGCATTGTTGAGCTCGCTTTGTTCTTAGACATCGATAATAAGGTTGAAGTGACCCTTTGGAGTGGAAGTAGTATCAAAACTGAAGTCGTAAGCCAGATCAATGATATATCCCATCTATTTTCAAGGAACTCACCATCTGGAGGCACTCCGTTAGCAGAAGCCCTTGAAGATGTCTATAAGCGTAGGCTGAAGGGTTTGCTAAAAAGATCAGAGCCTTTCACAGTCATTATTCTTACGGACGGTGCCCCCAATGACCAAAGAAAGGTCAAAAAATTCTTCAAAAAGGTCATCAAGGATCACCACCTTGAGGATTACGGACGCGAGACTCTTGCAGCATTTTCCTTTGTTCGTATGGGTGACGACTCGGGAGCCACTCGATCCCTTCAGGATTTGGATGACAACTTAATAAGGGAATTGGGAGTAAAAGTAGACATTGTGGATACTAAACCCTAATCAAGTGACCTTTATAATGGCGTAATTTTCAAGATTTTCACTGGATACATGAGCAAATTCACCATATTTTTTAATTTTTCTCTATTCTGTGGTTTTATTATTCCATAAGACAAGAAAACAGAGGAGGTGATATGTTCAGTAACACAAAT
>JABSRF010000110.1 GCA_013215275.1 Oligoflexales bacterium
CTCCTTATGTAAATTCAGCATGTTACATTTAGGAGTTTTACTTATCAAATGGTCCTAAAAACGGGGTCCACTATAATCTAGGTATACAGGAATCACTGATGAAATTAGGTTTCTAAATTTCGGTTTCATAAAAACCTGACTTTTTAACTCATTGCAGGGCGGGCACCACACTGCACCCCAATATAAAAATACAGGCTTTTTGGACTTTTGTGACTGTGCGAATGCGTCTTCAATGCTTCCATCAAACCATAAAGACTCGAAGGATGACCCTGGTTTTTGCTTTGAAAACCCTATATCCGGTATGGAGATTGAGCTTGTAAGACTAAGTAAGAAAAGCAAATTTAATGAATTTCTCAGAAAAAGCATGGATGTTTCTCCCGTCTTATCATAGTTCTTTCGTGCTTCATTATATTTGCTATTCATACACGGCGAAATAGAAAAAGCAGGATTTAACGCCCGGAAAAGATAACCTGAGCACGAGTTTGCGTTACAAATATTGGATAGTCATGAATGGTATTAAGTAAAAGCCACGCTTGATCGTTATTTAAACTTGGAATGCAAACACTGCATGATAAGGAAGATGGAAGTGAGGACGCCTTTATGGAACCAAGTGTGCGAAGGTGGTGCTTCTGGTCACATCCTCTCCTCTGCATTCATCCATGGCGCATCGGAATGAAACATTGCACCCATTTCTTTGGACGAAGTCTTGCTCGCCTCTCACCAAAACTCCCTCGACCACACCATTTTGGTTAAAAATTGGTGATCCTGAGTTTCCACCATAAGTATCAGTGTTACTGACGAAGTAGGCACTGTTGTCATTTTCTCTGACATAAGCTCCCTCTGCCACCTTAGTTGGTAAGCCAGTTGGGTGTCCAATCACGGTCAAGCTAGCGTAGGAGGAAACCTTGCCTTGAGTCCTTAGCTTAAGGGGTGTTCGGCCTTTTACCTTTCGATCTAACTGAATGATTGCATAATCCAAACCTCTAGGAGAATCATACTCCTGAGCGATTATTTTCTTGCAGGAATAGATGTTGTCAGATTTTGCATAGTTTAATTCTTCAGACCCTTCAGCATAGCCATAGTCAAAGATGATCGCTGCTGTGTCGCATCGGCTCTCCGAGGTGATGCAATGGCCTGCAGTGACCAAAACGTCATCTTTGACCAAGAAACCAGTGCACCATCCACCGATAGGTTGCTCTGCAAATGGCTCATCGCTGCAAACATTTTGAGCAGACTCAAGGCTTTTAGTGACAAGTTTTTTAAACCCAAAAAGAGATGAGTCTTTAATTTTTGATTTGGAGCTGATGATTGCTGTTGATCGAGCCCAATTCTTAAGCTGAGACTTGCCTGAACCCAGTTGATAGAGGTCTCTGCGATTGTCGTCGCCGTAAATAACTTCTGGAAAGACTTCACCTGATCCTTTTACTGGAACTAGGATAGACCCCATAATTAGTATGGCTAGTACTTTTACCATCGTCGCTCCCCCCTATTAAACTGGGAAAATATGAAGTTTGGAAATGTTGCTTAATACAATACTGGGTCTTGGCCTATTGGTCAATTGTAATTATGGTAAAAAAATTAAAGGAGGACGTCTTTACAGGGGCTTGATTCTAAACTTTTTTGTTCTTAACTTTTTGTGATGTCCAATATTACAAATATAACTCGACTTAGATTTTCCAAGCCAAGGAGGCTTCTTCAATCATTTTCTTTTAAACCGAGAAAACATAACTTATAAAGGAGCAACTTGTTGCTACTTAAGGGAGACAGACATGGAAATCCACATCCAGCAATACCCTGTATTTATGAGGCTCGGATACTATTCGATGGAACGCTTGATGGGCCAAGAAGTCCTGGTCAGTGTGGATGCTGAGCTTGGAGATCTATACCTAGAACATGCTGATGATGATTTGGGTAACTCGATTGACTATGGAAAAATCATCGGGATGATTGAACAAGTCCTTTTAAACCGGGAAATTAAACTTGTGGAGACAGCAGTTGCTTCCCTCGGCAATGCTATGATGCATCGGTTTGAGAGTATTCAATGCCTCAGGGTTTTGATTGAAAAACCTATTTTGCCTAATGGCCTTGGAAAGGGAGCAAAGGTCAGTGTATCCCATTCTTTTGATCGTAAGCAAAAACTTTCATACTGAGGAGATAAAGCAATGCTTGTTTGCACCTTAGGTGACCCATGCTCCATTAGTATTGAGATTATGGGAGAAATATTTAAAGCATTCAACGGCTTACAAAGAATCAAGGTGCCTCTGGTTTTGGTTGGCAGTCTTCAGCAATGGCATTACCAAAGTGAGCACCTCGGCTTGTCGCCATATCTTCCGAAATTTAAGAGCATAAAAAGCTTGCATCAAGCAGAAGGTGCAGGCTGCTTTTTTATCGATGTGGGTGGAGCGTACCAAGACCCTCATCATTTTAGTCGGCTTGAATTGGGTCAAATAGCTAAAGCCTCCCTTGATGTATTGGAAGGCTTCGAACCTAATGGCAAGCTTGCCGTGCTCACCTGTCCTATCGACAAACTTGCATGTGCTAAGGCAGGGTATCGCTTTACAGGGCAAACTGAGTTTTTTGAGTCCATTTGGGATGGGTCAGCAGTTATGACTTTGGCTGGCGATCGCTTAAGGGTTGGCCTTGCCTGTAATCACCTACCCCTTGCAAAGGTTAGTTCAAGCCTTTCAGCAGAGCTGATCCATGAAAAAATTACCAAATTTGGAAGTACCTTAAGGGACTTCTTTGGCATTGAAAGTCCTAGGCTTGCAGTCTGCGGCCTTAACCCTCATTGTGGCGAGGGAGGGCTTGTGGGCCATGAAGAGCTTGAAATTATTCAGCCAGCCATAAAAGCCGCTGCAGCATCGTGCTCTTTTTCGGTTGATGGGCCAATTCCAGCTGACACTGTTTTTTGGCGAGCATTGCAAGGCTCTTATGATGGGGTTCTAGCCATGTATCACGATCAGGGCTTAGGACCACTCAAAACAGTGCACTTTGATAGCGCAATCAATATTTCAGGCGGCCTCAAGCATTTGCGAGTGTCCCCTGATCATGGTCCTGCGAGGGATCTCGTCTTTAAGAAAGAAGCGTCTTCCCGTAGCTTTAAAATAGCTTGGGAAACTTGTATGCAATACCTTGAAGGATAACCATATGGAGCAGCCTGGCGCTGGTAACTGGAAGCCTCACATCACGATTAAGGGTGCACATGAAAACAACCTCCAACATTGCGACCTCAAAATTCACCGAGGTTCCATCACAGTCGTAACTGGCGTGAGTGGTTCGGGCAAGAGCTCACTCGTTTTTGACACCATTTTGGCTGAAGCCCACCGGCGCTTTTTTTACACTTTATCCCACTATTCAAGACAGTTTTTGAATATGGGCACTAAGCCAAAGGTCGTCCAAATTGATGGGCTTTCGCCTGCGATAGGCCTCGCTCAGAATGAAACGCAGCCATCAAAACGAGCTAGCGTCGGAACCCTGAGTGATTTAGCCGAACTACTTGGAGTCTTGTTTGCCAACTATGGCGAAAGGTTTTGCCCAGAGCACAACCTGCCAACCACTGCCCAGACACTCGACGATATTGCAGAGACGATCTTGGCAAGTTTTGAAGGAAAAATGCTAGCAGTGGTTGCACCACTGGTTGAAGGCAAGAAAGGCCATTTCAAAAAAAAGCTAGAGGGTTTAGCTGAGCAGGGTTTCCTGAGGATTCTATTAAACGGAAAAACCTGCACTTTAAGCCCTATCCCGGATTTAAACAGGGAAGAAAAGCATACCATAAAGCTGATTGTTGACTATGTAAGGGTTACAGCCAAAAATCTGGGACGTTTAAAGAGAAGTGTAGAAACAGCTTTAGAACACTCTAAAGGCTTTGTGGAGTGCTTTGACTCTGACAAAAAGGGCAATCTTGGCAAATCTATTGCAGGAAGGTACGCCCTTTCAGGGGGTTGCCCTGTTTGCCGTTATAGTTGGCCAAAGCTTGATGCTCGCTACTTTTCAGCTAACTCTTTAGGTCGTTGTCCCGCATGCAATGGTCTTGGCATGATCCAAGATGATACCTCAGAGGAAAGCGAACAAAGCAGGGTATGCCATGAGTGTGATGGAACGGGCATCCATGAGGTGTATCGGCATATTCGCCTGGGTGGCAAGTCCATACAAGAGCTTCATAACCTTGACCTTAGGCAACTTAAGCACTTTTGTTACGAGTTGGAGAATACTAGCCTAAAATCAAACCCGGCTTTTATGAGGGTTTTAGAGGAGGTTTTGGCTAAGCTTAAACAGTTGGGTGGCATTGGCCTTCATTACCTTCATATGGCTAGGCGTATCCATACTCTTTCTGGTGGCGAGCTGCAGCGCTTAAAGCTTGCAGGGGTCTTATCACAGCATTTGCGCGGAGTGCTCTATGTTCTCGATGAGCCTAGTCAGGGACTGCACCCCCAAGAATTAACTTCGCTTCTCAAAGTTCTTCAGGATCTTAAGAAAAATGGTAATACCATCCTCATGGTAGACCATGATGACTTTATGATTAAAAATTCTGACTGGATCGTTGATATGGGGCCTGGTGGTGGCGTTAATGGTGGAAAGGTCTTAGCCCAGTTTACCCCCCTTGAGGCCAACAAGTATGCATCCGAGTCAAAAACTGCAGGCTTTATAAGTGCACCAAAACCCTTAGGTCTAGACACAGGAAGCGAGCAAAAAATTGATGAGAGTAGGTTTATCAGCATATTGGGTGCCAAGAAGTATCACCTATCGATCCCCGAGCTAAGGTTTCTCAAAGGGGGACTTAATGTGGTCACAGGGGTGTCAGGTTCCGGCAAATCTACCCTGGTCCAGCAAATTTTTTACCGAGCTTGCTGTAAGCAACTACTTGATGGTGAAGGTGGATTTGAACCGGAGGGTGAGGAAGCTCACTACAAGCGTATTGTGGGTCTTGACGATATCAAGAAAGTAACTTTGATTGACCGCAAGCCTCTGTCTAAAACCCGAACAAGTATGCCAGCCACTTATTTAGATGTGTTTACCTACATTCGCCAAATATTTGAAAAGCTCCCCGAGGCCCAGATCATGGGGCTAAAATCTCGCGATTTTTCCCTGCAGGTGAAAGGTGGGCGATGCGAAGAATGCAAGGGCCAAGGTGAGATTACACTCAGCATGAAATTTTTAGCTGATGCAAGGGTGCAGTGTCCAAGCTGCCAAGGGGCTCGTTATCAGCCACAGATTTTGAACATTCAGTACATGGGTTACTCGCTCGCTGATATTTTGAATTTGACCATTGAAGAAGCGCTTAATGTATTTAAGCATCACCCCAAAGTCACCAAACGCTTGCAGGCTGCAAAAGATTTGGGGCTTGCATATTTGCGGCTTGGACAAACGAGCCTCAGTTTGTCTGGTGGAGAGGCTCAAAGGTTAAAGCTCGTTCCATTTTTTAGTAAGAAAGCTGAGAACGGAACCGTCTTGATCCTTGATGAGCCTACAAGAGGCCTTCACACAAGCGATATCGAACTATTAACTAAGGCTCTGCTGAGTTTTGTGAGCTCTGGTGGCACGATCATCTTGATTGAGCATTGCCATGAATTGATAGCAAAAGCAGATTGGGTGGTTGATCTTGGTCCAGGTTCTGGAGAGCTTGGTGGTAAGCTTGTGTTTGAAGGGCCCATCCGGAGTTTACTCAAGAGTAAGGTGTCTAAAACCGCAGAGTTTTTGCGGCAGTGGAGTCAGCCGTCTTAGCGACCTTTCAACAAAACTTAAAATAATCTTTTGCAAGCTCAGCATAATGCAAAGATGATTTGCGAATATGCTCTATTTCCTCATCTGCTAGGCTTCTTTTTACTTTCGCTGGAGCACCCATAATAAGGCTTTTTGGCGGATAAGTGGCCCCAGGTGGCACCACAGCTCCGGCAGCAACTAAAGACTCTGAGCCAATCTCTGCACCATCAAGGATTTTCGCACCCATGCCAATCAGGGTGTAATCCCCTATGGTGCAGGCATGAACGACTGCTTGGTGGCCAATGGTTACGTGGTTGCCAATGGTGGTGGGGTAGCTTTTTGAAGCCACATGCACAATGCTCCCATCTTGAATATTCGTATAAGAGCCAACCCTGATGTAGTTAACGTCACCCCGTAAAACACTGTTAAACCAGATGCTTGAGTGCTCTTTAATGGTGATGTCGCCAATCACAGCACAGCCACTAGCGATAAACACGCTGTCGTCGATCTTTGGTTTGCACTTTTTGTAAGGAATGATAGTTACATTTGACATGGTATTCATTGGAACCCTTTCATCTTTCTACTTGGTTTGGATTTGAGTAATAAAAAAGTCACTAAAAATTCTCTTTCGTTGACGACGAAGCTATCTAGCCTCAATATCCCTCATTTGGCTGTCGTCCTTGAAGAGGCTTTCTCGATACCTGGCTCGCTTTTAACAGGACGAGATCCAACAAAAATGGTCGATACGATCAAGGACCTCATTGACCAGTCCATCTTATCAGAGGCTACCGTCTGGAAAAGACTTGAAGGAGTGATAAATATGAGCACTGACATTGAAATTAGCTGTGAGGCCCTCTCTCAACGACTTGAAAACGGAGGCGATCAGCCAATTCTGCTTGATGTCCGTGAGAAATGGGAGTTTGACATCTGCCACCTAAAAGACTCGGTGCTTGGCCTCGAGCTTGAGCTTCAGGATTTTCTTAATTCAGTCAAGGAATCCGACAAAGAAGTGATCACGATTTGCCACCACGGAGTGAGAAGCTTTAGTGCTGCTATGTACTTAAAGCAACAGGGCATTGAGAACGTGAAGTCACTTGCGGGTGGGCTTGACCGTTGGGCGCAGGTGATCGATGAGGCTATGAAGAGGTACTGATACTAGGCTTCAGCAATTTCTCCACCAGTTTGCTCCACCACATGAGTTAGTTTTTCCAAAACCTCATTTTTAAAAGCTTTATGGGCTAGTGCTATTTTCTCTTTCTCTAAACGCCACTCAACACCACTGTCATTACCATAGTTTTTAAAGCTGAGGTGTGAGGTTCCCATTTTTTTAATGGTTACTGCTAAGTCAGTTCCCTCTAGCTCGAAGGTGACCATTTTGCCTAGTTTTCGACCTCCAAGCTTCTCTTTAATTGCCGAGAGAATTTCCTCAGGGGAACCTTCTTTATAGGTGATATTCACGAGCACTATCCTTTCTTGACTTTGATTTTTTTAACTTGCTGCCCTGGTAATTCCACCAAGTTTTGACCAATTCTTCTAGCATTAACATACTTATCAGTTCTTCGGTATAGAGGAAGCCATCAGATTGCTTCCAAAAGATTTCAGCAAGCTCTCCTGTATGGACTGAGAACGATTCTGTAAAGGTAATCGTTCTGCTAAAGCTTTCAGCGGTAGCGACCTCCACCTTTAAGATTGATGAGCTCAATGATACGCGTGCGTCACACCTTCCAAGAAGGAGCGCAAAGGATCCAGAGTCCATGGCTGGCTCAGGTGGCCCTGCCATGTACTGCATTTTCTTTTTTTCTGAATGGGAGTGTTGGTTAAAGGATGTGCACGCTCTCCTGCAAAGGTCTAGGAGTTTTTGAAACGATAGGTAGAGGCTTTGAGGGTTTGCCTTAGGGCTATGATCCCACTGCCGTTTCTCGGTCTGCCATTGCCAACTTGCTAGATTTTGTATCCAAGTATCTGTAATCATATAAAATAACCTGTTTTTGGCCATATACTGCACCATATCCAATGGGCAGAAAGGTCTCTCTTGCAATTGCCCTTGTGTCTCTAATAAGGTACCATTAAACCAATTTCTTTGTATATTTCTTGACTAAACCCACCTATTTGGGTATCTATTCCTGTTCTATATTTGCGAATCCCAAGGAGTTCTGTAGAATGGCTCGAGTTTCTATTGAAGATTGTAAGAAGGTAATGCCAAATCGTTTTGCACTAGTAGTTGTTGCTGCTAATCGTGCTCGTCAGCTTATGGGTAGTAGTGTCCCGCTGGTCAGCTCAAAAAACAAGCACGCGGTTACAGCGCTTCGGGAAATTGCTGAGGCTAAGGTGGTTATGAAGGGAGAGATCAACCTTGATGCGACCATCGAAGACACTCTTTCAAGCCCAGAATCATTTGGCGACGGACTTTTATAAGCCTTTTTTTTAAACCCCACCAAATATTTTATTAGCAATAGTCAGCTGCAGCGCTTAGCTGTAGCCTGTTGTATTGTGGATTGAGTCCATGATGTAGAGGCTCAAGAAATATTCAATAAGCTCTTCCCTTGTGAAGAGTTTTTTCTCAAACCAACCTTGAAGGCAAAGCTGCTCGTATAAGTGATCGCAAAAAGATACTTCAAAAGCACTATGAAGTAAATCTCGTAGGTCTATGTAGTCCCATGCTTCTTCGTAGTTTGCATGCTTCATACTTTGATATGATTCTGAAACCTGTAGAAAGCTGACACCGAAATTCAAAGACATATATTCGTAAAGGTAGGAGTTCAGGATATAACAGTGTTTCTCAAGCCAGGACTTTTTCCTTTCTGCTCTATATTTTTTCAGGTTAAACACATTTCCCATCACAACCTCTGAATATCCTTACATAGTCTTTCCCGTGAAATGTTGCCATAAGTTTCTGCAACTCCTATATTATGAATATTTATCGGTTAGCAAAGGGAAATTCTTAACCTATATTCGTATTTTATTGCTATGGATGAAAATATGTAGAACTGGGTTTAGAAGTACACTTTTTGCTTATTGAGCCATTAATTAGGGCTTGTTAAGATACTTGTAAGTAGAACTCCACAACTTTACAGGACTGCATATGTCATTCAATGTGAGAGATCCAATCTTTAGCCACCTAGGGGAACCGGGCGTTGTAAAAGGAATTAATCCACTCAATTCCCAGCTCCAAGTTGACCGTAAGCACGAAACGGTTACGAAAGAGTTTCGTCATGGTTATTTGAAAGGCCTATCACCAGAGCAAAGAAATCACTTTAATCAATTTATGGATGAAGTGAAATCTAGTAAGGATGTAGACCAGCAAGTAAAAATGCTACAAGAAAAAATACACGCCTTGTCTGACGATACCAGTATCGGCTCCAAGATCATTTTAGGTTACTATAAATCTGAACTAGCTCATGTGATGCATACCAATCACTATACACCAAGATACTATGGTGTTCCAGCGACGAGAGTACCATAGCTTTAAAACAGTAGGCCACAAAGGGGGTATCATGGCTCAAATAGGAGATCTTGTTTTAAAATCTGGTTTGTATACCGAACCAGGTGTGGTGACCCAAAAAAAGGATGATGGTTCTGTCGTCATAGATACAGAGCCTATGAGTATCAATAAGTTTCACCGCTATAGCAACACAACCGGCCTTACTGAGAAGGAAAAGAACCGGTTTAACTCTATCCTGGATGAGATCTATCAAAAAGAAGATGATGTAGAAAAGCTCAACGATATCCAAAAAGAAATTGATGTTTTAAAGGTGGATCCACTCAACAAAAATATTGTACAGTATTTGCGTAATCAGCAGGCTGTTCTGATACGGCAGGCTAAGAAACTTCCACGAACCTACAATTGGGACGAAGCCCAGTTAAAGACCTAGAATTACTTTATGAGCAAAGCACCTCGGACACATTGCTTAGTGATCGGAAACGGCGCTGTTGGAACTGCTATAGCCTGCCGATTGCATATGCTTGGCTTTCGCACCAGTTTTGTAGGTCGAAAAGGACCTGTGTATATCAAAAGCCGTTTAGAAGCATGGGGCAAGACAACTTACCTAGATATTCAACCACTCTCTCAAACCGATTTAAGTCAGATCAAAATCGTTTTCATCACAGTGAAAGCTTATGATTTGCAGGGGGCGCTTGATCGTTACCTGTCCTATGTTCCTAGGGCAATTCCAGTTGTTATTCTGAGTAATGGTGCCATCGAAGACCTAGTGTACAACATGGCGAAGAAGCACGAGCATTTTCTATGGCGAATGGGGGTGTGCACCTTTGGAGTTTCCCATATTAGCACAGGGATCTATGCTTTGAAATCGAAAGAGGGAAAGGCCATTTGGGGGTCTGTGCAGCTAAACCGGGCTTCCGTGACCAGCCCATCAACCTTCGAGGTAGAGCTATTCAATACGGATCGCAATGAATTCTTTCAGTGGAGTGACGGCATCGTTCCCGTCGTAAGGAAAAAGTGGTTATTCAATGTGGTCATTAATTCACTTTGTGCGGCGAATGAACTTAGTCGAAACGGTGAATTACTCGCAGATATGAAGCAGCTGCGACAGGTGTTTGAAGAAGGGTTTAGACTTGGTTATGAGCTATGGGGTAACTGGCCTGAAGGTAAGGAACGATACTTTGTTGATTTAGTGAGCCTGATTTCCTCAACGTCCGAAAATGAAAACTCTATGGCGAAGGATGTTAGAGCAGGAGGACGCACTGAGAATGAGTTTCTTGCTAAACTTGCAGAAAACCGACGAGGTTATGAGTTTTTGCCAAAGCTGTCCCAAAAGATCGAAAGTAAGATGACTCAACTGTCTCGAAGAAAAGAAAAAAAGTAAGGAAAGCCTCATCTTTTCAGGAAGTTGCCTGAAGACTCTCCTGTATCGCTAATAAAAGCTCCAGAAATCCAGAATTTCTCCGATAAAACCTAACGATCATCAGTGTCTGTGAGGTTTTATGAACCGATGGTTTAATTTTCAGCATCAAGTGATTGCATTAGTTTTTGCAAGTTTTTTTATAGGAAACTGCAAGTCTAGTAACCGATCTCCCTCTGCAAATACTGACAGTGAGCTTAGTTCAGGAAGCGATGATTGCAGTGCGAAACTCTACATTGTTGAGCAGCTTCCAGTCATCGACCCCCGTGATCTTAAGCCTCCAAAGATTAGAGTGGATGCAGTCCCTATCGTCAAAGCTGGAGGGGTTCACTCTGGGAATACTCAGGTAAAAATTAGTGTGTCTTTTGAGGAAAGTGATCCCAATGGATTTGATAAACCCGATGTCTGAAGTGGACCCCACTGTCCAGACCAAAAATAGCTTTGTATAAGTAAAACTAAAACTTGTTATTGAATGCTATAAC
>JABSRF010000111.1 GCA_013215275.1 Oligoflexales bacterium
AGTGCGCAATCACAGGCCAGAACTGTACTAAAATTAACCATCAATGGGTAGGACATTTATTTGGAGTTACCTAAGCTTCCTGCTTCTGCTCACGACCATCTTCTGCGGCTCTTTCTTCCTCAGTATTTTTAGCCTCAACTCGTTCAATAACTTTAACAATGTCGATACGCCTTTGCGACACCTCCAAAACCTCCAAATTTAGGGGCCCAACATCCACTATTTGACCTGGTTTTGGCATTTCTCCTATAAGTTGAGTCACCCACCCAGCAAGGGTATCAACATCCTCACCTTTTTGACTTTCTTTTAAGGTCTTTTCATCCACCTTGAAGTGCTCAAAAAACTCATCGATATTCATGGAGCCAGCAACTTCGTAGACATTCTCTTCGATCTTTAATATTTGAGCCTCTTCTGCGTCGTACTCATCTTGAATTTCTCCCACGATTTCTTCGAGAATATCTTCCATGGTTACGATTCCAGCAGTGCCTCCGTACTCATCAATAATGATTGCCATATGGCTTTTGGTTCGCTTTAAGTCTTTAAAGACTTCCATAATTGATTTGGATTCCGGTGCAAAGTGTGCATCACGCATGAGGTCTTTTGCTACAACATTCTGTCCAACTGCTGATCCATCACTAGTGTATTTTAGCAAGTCTTTTGCAAGCACAACCCCGACAATATGATCGATGTTATCTCGGTAAACCGGAATACGAGAGTGCCCAGTTTTTATAGTTTCCTCAACAATTTCGTCAAGTGGAGTATCAACGAAAAATGCTGTAAGGTTGGTGCGAGGGGTCATAATTTCCCTCACTTTGGTTTCATCAAAGTCAAAGGCTCCCTCAATAATATCCTTCTTTAAGTCTTGGATAACTCCGGCCTTTTCACCCTCGCTGACGATAAACTCTATTTCCTCTTCCGTAATCAATGGCGCAGTTTTGCTACCTTTAGATATCAGCCGGATCACAAATTCTGCAAGACTGGATAAGCCTCTCACCAACGGATAGCTAATAAAGTAGAAAAACGAAATAAAACGCATGGAAAATATTGCCAGTGACTCAGCATGGGACTTTGCAAAAGATTTTGGAATGATTTCACCAAACACCAAAACCCAAAACGTGGTAATACCGGTTGCAATACCCACTGCACCACTCTCAAAATACTTATATGTGAGCTTGGTCGTAACCGAGGAAGCCAAAATGTTTACAACATTATTGAACAATAAAATTGTAGTGATCACCCGGCCTGGATGCTTCAACCACAGAATTAATGCAGCAGCCTTCTTTCCCTTCTGATCAAGAATATGCTTTACCTTGATCGTTCCTAGCGACGTAATCGCTGTCTCTACAGAAGAGAAAAAGGCAGAGAGGATTAAGCAGGCAAGGATCAAGCCAAGTGTGAAAGATTCTTCAGCCAAAAAGCTAGTTAACATTAATTAATACCTACCGATCTGCGGACACAGTTCTTCCACAAAGGCATATGTTGAGGCTCCAATAAAGTCATTAAAAGGTCCTGCTCTTTGCGCATGACAAGCTCATCTTGCTTTTCTATATGGTCATGCCCAAGCAGGTGTAAGAATCCATGCACAATTAAAAAGCACAGCTCCCGATCTAGCCCCTGACCAATGCTTTCAGCATTTCTCTCAGCATCTTCTAAAGAAATAACAAGGTCCCCCAGCATTTCTACTGGAGAACGAAAACCATCATCCATTTCTCGGAAATTTTGAACCTTATGATCAGCTATCTTTTCAATAGTGAGGGGTTCACGCCATTCTAGCTGAGGGAAAGAAAGAACATCGGTTGAGCTTGGTTTGTCTCGGTGCTCAAGGTTTAACTCTTGCATTTCTTCTTGAGTGATAAAACTGAGCGTAATCTGATAAGACTCTACCTTATATTGTTTGGCTATGACTTCCAAAATGAGAGATATTTTTTCGTGGTCAACTTCGAAATTTTCTACTCCAACTTCCACAGCGTGGGTCAGCAGAGACTTTTCTCTATCATCTTCCAATTGTTTTATTTTATCCCTTTCTTACTCTTTTTTGAAATTTGTTCCGTTTTCTCTTTTGCTTCAAAGCTTAAGACGGTAGAGGAAGATTCTGTTTGAGTCTTTTTTACTAACTTCAATCTATTCTTTGTGGGAATATCATTTATTAAAAAATCTTTTAAATCACATATACTCGGGGCTTTAAGACTCTCCAAGCTCGACTCATGCTCTTGCTCATGCTCCACCTTGGCAACCTTTATAGCTGCCTTTAAAAACTTTTCAAGAGCTGATGAGCCTTGGGCGGTCTCTTCCCCAATGTGTTCATCATCACTAGGTTCGCCAATACCCGCCATAATATATCTACCCAAATCAAGTTTAGATAAGATGCCTATACTGAAATTAGTCTAACATAAGCCTAGCTCCATCGATCAGCTAGGTTTTAAAAAGCTATGTTAACAACACCTTAAAACTTCGTCCACAAAGCCTCGAAAGTAGGCAAATTTTGGTTCTTAAACATAGCTTCAAAAGTCGTTTCATAATCCCCAGTCAACATCCCCTGGGATCGATCAACCTGAACCAAACCTGCTTTGCTTGCACTGCTCTTTAGCTCTGCAAAGTAAGCTTCTGCATCCGTCTTAAACCAAAACTGACCATGCGGCTTAAGCCTCTGGGATAGGGTCACCAAAAAATCGTCATTAAACAGCTTTTTATTTGCTTGGCTACGTTTCTTCAGCCAAGGGTCCGGAAAAAATGCGACAATCCCATCCAGCTCTTCAGCTGCAAAAATTTGATCAATTTGCCTAGCATCACCTAACACTGCACAGACATTGTTATTTTGTGACTGAACAGCTAACCTAGCAGAAAGCACAACCCTCTTAAAGGTAATATCCATACCAACAAAAGCAAGGTCCGGGTGATTAGAAGCCATTTGATTAATCGTCTTACCCTTGTGACACCCTATTTCTAAAATGAGCTTCCTTGGCGAAGATCCATGTAAGCCAGACTGCTCAAAATAAGACCTCCATTGACCGGCTTTCCCTTTCAAGTCAGAGCCAAAGGCTAAGGGTAAGCTCAGCTCACCTCGGTTGCTAGCTAAAACTTTGGCGTAAGGGTTTACAGAATAATCTAAGCTGGGGGAAAGGTCTTGGAATATACTTTTCTGACATGTAGCCATGCTGTAAAGGACTTACCTCGTAACTGAGTTTGCTCCACTCCCAGATAATTTAGGAAACTAGGGAGAAAAGTTGCTATTTTCAAAATAGGATCAAGGGATGCGAATGAGCCAAGCTATAAGCCGGATTTTGTCACAGGCAAAGCCTGTGTGGCTGCCATTCATCTTGGTAAGCTGTTACCAACTTACTCATGCGGCTTACCCGGAATACACTGGGCCAGTGTCGGTAGTGTTTCCACTACCCATTCCTGTTTAGCCTTGCTTCGGATAGGGTTTACCAAGCCAGCCATGTCTCCATGCTGCTGGTGAGCTCTTACCTCACCGTTTCACCCTTGCCTCTGCTGACTGCAGATAGGCGGTCTACTCTCTGTTGCACTTTCCGTCGGGTCACCCCGCCTGGCCGTTAGCCAGTATCCTGCCCGATGAAGTCCAGACTTTCCTCTATTATCCCAAGAAGGGTTAACAGCGACAGCCCGCGTAGCTCTCCGTATCCCTTGAGTCCACGGACAGTGGTTTACGTTAATAACGAATAAAAAGAAACAAAAATTTATGATTTAGGTTTATTTAGCTTTAATATCAGCTCATAAGAGTCAGCTTGAACTTCATCTTCGTGGGCCGCTTTGTTTTTTCCCATTCCACCGCATTCCTTGCATTTGAAGACCAAGGTCAAACCTTTCTTACCATTAAACTCGTAGGCAATAGGCTCCATCAGCCCTTGGCATGGATTATCCCGGTCACCAGGAAAGCGGTCCACATGCTTGCTATGAAGACAAAATGGACAATGATTTCGGCACCCTACCTTTAAAGGCTGGACCTCTCTCTGACAATTTTCACAGATAAACCCAGGGTTGAGGTGAGTAAACCTTGCAGTGGATGTGGACATCCTTCGATCTTTCCAAAAATTTTTAAAACTTAGATTATGAAAACTGTAACCCCATATTCTTTTTCATTTTTCATGCATATTTAGCAATTTTGCAGTTAATTTTTTTAAAAGGCTTCCGAGAAAAGATAGGGTCGATTTTTGAACGTAGCAAAATGTGGAAATTTATTCAACTATGAAGAGCATTTTAGTATCATTTCTCCGCTTAGCTGGCGTAGCACTCTGCTTCTCCTCATCCTGTGGCAATCCTGGTGAGGAAATTGGGGGCGACTTTCTTGGCAGCTTCAGTAATGTTAGCGGCTCAATCACTAGCCAAAGCGGTAGCCAAGAAGAAATGGCTGGCTGGGTGGTCGCACTGATCGAAAAAGACTCTCAGATAGCAAAGCTAGCAGAAATAGATACAAGCGGATCATTCAATTTCTCTCACGTTTTTGTCGGCCTTGAGCACACCATCGCACTTCTCTCTCCTAGCTTAGTTTTAAGAGCCGTTTTAGCCCATCCATCAGAAGATGGGACCTCGGTTAGGCAGTATTTCAAATTCACCAGCAGGGCAAGTATCCCAAGGCTTATCCACAAAGGCCTGGTGTTAAGTTGGCAAGAAACCTCCAATATCCAAGTCACAGGGCAAAGCGTTCCAGATGTTGATGCAGATGGAATCCCAGAAGGGGTCCTCCGAGCTTTGACGGCAAGTGAAACAAGCCTACGGCTAAGCTCTCAAGATACCGATGTTGATGGAACCCCCAACACCGAGGATCCCGATATTGATGGTGATGGCCTTATCAATTTATTTGATCACAATGTAGATGGTGATCTGAACGCAAACGGTACACCCCTTTTTAATGAGTTTGATACGGACACAAATGGTGACTTAGTGCCAGATTTACGACAAAACCTTAGCAGCTCTTACTTCGACCGGGGAGCTGACTGGGTCATATTGAAGTATGACTTAGTCCCCTCAACAACCAATCCGAGTGAGTATGTAAGGCAGCTTACGTTTGTTGCAAAAATAGATGAGACCTTTCCAGAAAGACTACAGAGTGTCCAGATCAGGCGAGTTCCTTCGCTTCCCATTTTGGACGAGGCCACCGTGGATCAGCTGGACACTGACGGCAACTTCATTCCCCTGACTTGGGACGGATTTTTATTGGATGATGGACTTAGCGAAGATGGAGCTGCAAACGATGGTATGTATGCTCGTAAAGTAAGCCTTCGAGTCGGCTCTGTTCCCACAACCAACCAGGTTTTCTCCTTTCAGCTCCAATACCCAGGCTGGACGCAAGAGTTTCTCTATATTTTTCCACCCATAAGGCCACTTGGGCCCACTCCTAGTTATAGTGCTATCGACCGTAGCATTACTTTCAATACTGGTGCAGATGCCCCCTTTGGGAATAGCATTGATTTTGTATGGATTGTCATTGTTTTTGAAGTGCAGGAAGATAATAGCAATAAGACTATTTACACATCACAACCTGTCAATGGAATTGAGACAAGCTTTATCCTTCCAGACAATGTCATCGAAACTGGGAAGGTTTATCGATACAAAGTTATAGCCCAAACCCAGGAAAAAGTCCCAGGATACGCAAGCTTTAAAATAGAGAGTCCAATTAACGACGTTCAGTAGCAGTAGAGCAAGCTTTAGGTGTCCAACCAGCCAACGACATCCATCACAAACCCGAGGGTATAAGCAGCCCCTATAAATGGCAGTATTAAACCGACGAAAGGAAGGATCAGTAAGAAGGATAGAAACTCTGAAAAAGAATCAATGCGAAAGTCTTCCCGACTGAAAATCATAGCTGCCCTCAATAGCTCATCCACAACAGGGATATAGTGAAATTCACCGCAACACCAAAGGAGAGTTTAAACTCTAATAGTGACTCACTTTACTATACTCTCGAAAGGGAACAAAGGCTAAAAAGCCACTAATTAGTATTTGGAGGGTCTATTTTGGCAAGCATTTTATCAAGCAGCTCCATCCCTACTGGGCCTGCTTCTTTGTGCTGAATCACTCCATTACGATCAATGAAAAAGGTTTCCGGCACCCCTGTGACTCCATAGTCAATGCCAGCTTTCCCCTCTTCGTCGAGGCCTAAAATGTAGGTTTTTCCAAAGTACTTTGCAAACTTCATTGCAGCTTCGGGTGAGTCTTGAATGGCAATCCCGACCATTTTAACCCCCTTTGCTCGGTGCTTTTTCCAGAATGCTTCCATAATGGCTGCTTCATGGCGACAGCTTACACACCAACTTGCCCAAAAATTAAGAATTAAGGGGCTCCCCTTGAAGTCACTCAATGAAAGCTTTTTCCCGCCATGCGGATGACCGGGCTCCTCACCTTGAAGAAGGACCACATTAAAGTCATTGGCTTTTTTGCCAAGTAGGGCATTGGTCGAGGTGCTAGGCTCAAAAACGAGCCCTAGGCTTAAGATTCCGATAATCACAGAGAAAACAAGCAAGAAGCCTAGAATTACCTGTAGATGACGACGTTTCTGTTGCTGCACTGGATTTGGTTCATTCATTTTTTAAATATCGACTTTTCTAGTAGTTCTTTGTCCACTGAATGCATTTGATCAGGAGCCTTATACTCTTCTGAATGCTTCACCATTAACCTTCTAGAAACAAAGGTTTTTCCATCTGGACCGATCTTGCCCTCCACAACAACCCCTTGATCTTCTTTGAACATATCAGGAGGGGTGCCTTTGTGGGATACCGTGATATCATGCATTCCATAGTCAGATAAGGTGAAACTAAGCATTAGATTTTCCGGCTCCCAATTAACGGTGCCACCTTTTACCATTCCCCCAACCTTAATCTCTTGCCCTTGAAGGCTTCTAGCCTTGGCAACCGCCTCATCAGGAGTGTAAAAGTAGACAGTATTTTCATTCAATGTTAGCAGGGACATTCCAATGATGGCAACAGCAATCACAATGCCCCCGATAATCCACTTGTTTTGGTTTTTCGAGACCCCTTGACTCATCGTTATTCCCTGTTTTTCTCTATAGTTTCTAAAAGTTGGCTCAATTTCCGGTTCTGGTACAAACAGTAGGCTATGTAGCCAAAGATACTGCCTAACCCGACGGAATAAGCGAATACTATATATGGGATCGGATCTGTGCTCGGAATCATGAGTTTGCCTCCTGTTCTTCAAGCTGCTGGTAGGATGCTTTATTTAGGTTTTCCTCTAGCTTCAAGTTTTGTGACCTAATCCATACCATCCAAACAGAAAGGCAGATCACTGCAAAGCTACAAGAAAGCAGCAGATAAAGGATTTCAGGAGCCATAGTAGGGCCGTTTTCCCTCAAGATGCTAGGTGGTTGATGAAGGGTGCGCCACCAGGTCACACTCTTGTAAATAATTGGAACGTCGGCAAAAATCAATATTCCAAGAATTGAGCAAACCTTCACACGCCCACTGCCCGGCTGCATTGCAGACCACAGCAAAAGGTAACCACAGTAAAGTAAGGATAGAATAAACGTCGTTGTCAGGCGAGCATCCCAGGTCCACCAAACACCCCATGTTGGTTTGCCCCAAATAGACCCAGTTGCTAGGGTAATGATAGTAAACAAAAGACCGACCTCAGCAGTGGCTTTTCCATAGAGCAGAGAACTCGATTTCCCACGCAAACCTTTTATGCTGAAAATAAAGAGCACCAACGCACAAAAAAAGCATGTAAACGCACTGGGCACATGTAGGTATATGATTCGATAAACATCACCTTGGTGTGCCTCTGTGATCGCAAAAAACAAACCATAGGCCCACAAACCAAGGCAAATAAGCATCGAAGAAATACCTGCCATGAGTCCACGCGATGATACTTGTGATTTCTGCCCCATATCCATTCCTTATCAATTGCTAAACCGCTGTTACAAGCTCACCAAAGAGTAGAACACCTAAAGTGAAGTATATTATATCAAACCCTGCCAGTATTCCCATCCAATGCCAGCCTCCCGGCACAGAAGTTAAGAAACTCAGGCTAGCCTGGACTGATGCCAACAAAACAGGAACCGCAAGAGGAAAATAAAGGAGTGGAAATAACATCTCACGCCCACTTGCTTTAAGGGTTAACGTGCTTAGAAGAATTCCCAAGGTTGACAAACCAATGATGGAAAGTAAGCCACCAAGCCACAATTCAGCAGACCAGATATTCAGGTCCGCACCTGAAAAAAACAAGCCGCAAAGCAACATAACCGGCACAAAAACCAAGAGGCTATATAAGAGAGCTAAGGTGTATTTGCTCAGAAACCATGCAGAATAGTTTAAAGGGTAAGACTGAAGCAGGGAGAAAACCTTGTCCTGTTGGTCCGGAACAAAAATTCTTACGTAACTCATTTGCAAGGCAAATAGGGTTGTTAGATACAACTCTGCTGTAAAAACCTGACCCTCAATGCCCTTGCTTACTTCCTCAAAACAAAAGTTGAAAAGAAGCAGCACAGTGATTGCAAATAGCAGAGGAGTAATCAGGCGTTCCTTGTCTGCCAAATCTGCCTTCCAACCTTGAGATACCATACACCAATATTGGCTGAAAAAGCTAGGCTTCATCCTTGGTCCTTTTTTTCATTTTTTGCTTGATCCACTCGACTTTTTAAATGGTAGTCAACGGTCTTGATCCCTTCAAAAGCAAGCTTATCATGACTGATAATCACCCCTAAGCCTCCCCGCTCAAGGTGCTCTTTAAGGTGGCTACGAAAGAGTTTAATGCCTTTGTCGTCAAGTCCATAGATAGGCTCATCCAGTAGCCAGCATGAGGCCTGGGAGAGAGATAAGCGAGCAAGGGCTAGGCGGCGACGCATTCCAGTAGAGAATTGCTCTACTGGAAAATTCTGCCTCAACAATCGATGGCCCAAGCCCCAAGTTTCCATTGAGCTCACAAGATCATCGTCCGAAGGATTTAAACCCCGTAAGGTACACCAAAAGCGCAGGTTATCTATGGCATCCATCTTGGTATACAAACCGTTGGCTTCTGCCGATAAATAAGCGCTGACCATACGAATATCTGAGTGGGCTTTTTTCTCTTGGTCAATAAACTCAAGTGACCCCTTATCTGCTTTACGGATCCCTGCTAGAATTCCCAAAAAGGTTGACTTTCCGACTCCATTTGCCCCCTTCAGATGCAATAAGCTGCCAGGCTCCACTTGAAAAGACACCCCTTGAAAGAGCCGCCTATGCTCAAATGAGAATGAGAGGGATTTTACGATCAGCATAAACTGAGCTCACAATTCTGGAAGGTTTACGGAGCTGGACCATACATCATTATGTCACTCATAGAGAACATTGACTGAAAACACGCCCATGTTTCTTCTTTCTACTACATGCCTATTGCCAATTCCAATATCTTCTGCATGAGATGCAAGCTCAAACTGCACCAGATCAAGGTTCAAAGATAAGCCAAAGGACGCTCCTGCCAAGTTGTACCCTGCCCTTGCACCAAAAATCGCTTCACTTCCAAAGCCACCCAAATTCAGCTCCATGGCAGTTCTAAACTTTTTATTTAAGGCGATTTCCTTTTCCATTAAATGCTGGCCCTCGACAATGAAATTGAAAGCACCATGCTTACCTATCCGAGGAGAGAGAGAAAACCCTATGCTTATATTTTCCTTGTCCTCAAGAGTCTTTTCCTCAGGCGTTATGAAGTCTTTATTTCCTTGATAATGATATAGTGAGCCACCCAGGTTTTTGCTGACCAGCGCTAAACTTGGCCGCCAATACTGACCCATAACCCAAATCATCCCTGCATTTGAAGCCATACCAGTGTATTTTTTCTGCCTCGGAATGAAGAATGCCTTTCTCTCCTCTTGCCTGACCAACTGATCGCAGTCGAAGTCACCCGCAAAAACCCGACGATAATTGTAGGAGGTATAGGCACCAAGATAAAGGGTCTCGCGTGAATCACTAATGCTGAATCCAAAGCCCGTGCCACTTTGGTTGCGGATTGCTGCGCTTATTTCGCCGTCAGTTTCATCGGTCTTACGAAATGCAGCAATCTGACTGTCCTGATATTGGACGAACGCCAAGCGGCTAACAACTAAACTAAATAACCCTGACGCCCTTGCATACTGCCCTTTGCCAGCGTTTGCGTCTACGATTGCCTTTCCTATCACCCGATTAGTGCTATCTTCATTGGTGGTAAACTCCCGATTTAGCTCAGTAGCATTCTCATTCGCAGCTAAGCCTAGATAAGGGAAGTGAAGCTGCCTCACAATGGGGGCTTTTTTTCTTCCCCAGTGAATCCCTCCAATTCCTGCAGGATTATAGAATGGTGCATGAATACCATCAGCTACAGTCGATAGAGCTCCACCCATACCAGCAGCTCTAGCTGAAATGAACGGTGCATCATCAAGCACCGTCTTTATTTCACCCTCTGATACCGTGTTATCATCGGAGCTTTGAGAGTAGCCAAGGTCCGCAAGGATAAAACAAAAGCAAACATTTAAAAGAGCTGCGCCCCAGTCTCGAGAAACATTCAATTTTTCTGAAACAACACGCATATATTACCCCGATCACACAAGCGAATTGCTAGCTATTAATCGGGCAATGCATTAAATATTTAAAAAAAATAAAATTTTATTTAAAATAATCAAACACATATGAATATAATTTGTATTATCTGAATCTTATAATGATCCGAATAGACCTCAAGGCTTCTCTCCTTTGAGCAAAGCAAACAAGTTTAGCCAATAATGGCAATCACTTGAAACTGGCCCTTAATTTGAGATAGGAATATTAAGCTATCATAAGTGACCGATATTTTAGTTTCAATATTACAGCAGGTTACGCACTATCGAAGACTTCCAGTGTTGACGGTCTTTTTCGACTATTCGGATCAGTTAAGTCATCAGAAAGAAGATCTAAATTTATTTT
>JABSRF010000112.1 GCA_013215275.1 Oligoflexales bacterium
TTGAATTTAGGTGTATGTTTTTTTCTTAGAACCATGCCTTTTTCTCCTTATGTAAATTCAGCATGTTACATTTAGGATTTTTACTTATCAAATGGTCCTAAAAACGGGGTCCACTATAAGGAAGCCAACACCCTTTTCTTTGGATGGGTTTTTTGGGTATGTATTTTCTTTCGAGTGGTCAAAGAAAAGGATGTTGGCTCAGTAAATCCGCAGATCATTTTAGCGCTAAGATTACCTTGGTGGAGGGGTACGGCAGTAATCAAACCATCTAAATATTTGCGATTTTAACAGTAGTAGGTGACTGTTCTAATATCTTGGTTCTTATGTTAAAGGTTATCGATAAATTAGATGTGTAGTACATCTAAATATCCTACTACATATATTTTCGGACTATTAATGTTATATATGAAATAGTATGTGATTTTCTGTTCGCTAATGTTCGCTAGGAAAGCGATTGAAGTAAAAGTGAAATGAAATTAGAATCTTGGATCATTTAAGATCGCGTTATGGAGGTCTCCTGCATACCTAGAGAGGTCTTCCTCCATATCTTTCTTGACTTTATTCTTCAATAAGTCGATTGGCACAACTGGTGGCTTATTCAAAAACATTGTGGTTCTAACTTTGACCATAAGCTCATCACCCTGGGTTTTTTGGCTAAGCACCTCATTTGACAAACTCTTTATGTATTTTGCCTGACCCTTCGCTTGCAGAATCTGTGATACGGATTTAAACTTTGAAATCCCTCGTTCGTAGATCTTGCCAAAATTCTTTGAACGCAAATCCACGTCGCCATTTTTCAAGTTTAATTTTTCTTCTGAGCTAAAAAGATAGTCTGGATCATTGTTGTCTTCTAAAAATATTTCAGAAGCCATTTGTTTCTTTTGGTCAATGGTAATCTCATTAACATCTTCAACCGTGATGTTTGGTAAATAGCCCAAATTGCAAACTTGGCTAACTTTGAATCGGTAAGCACCGTCAGTTTTGCTTATATCGCTCCATTCGTATGAGTTACAGGTTGTAGCAAATGCTCCGGTATTCAGTAAAAACAGTGCCGTCAAAGCGAATAAGTTTCGAATAAGCATTTAAGTCCCCTTTGCATAAAAATTTACTATAGTCTAAGGTATAGCTTTATGGGAAAAGCCACCCAACTGCAAGCTCATTTGAGTTCGCTGAACTATTATTTTGAATTTTAATGTTATTTTTGGTTTTTTCTTGCTCGTTTTTTGATTTATCTTCTACTTTTAAAGCATATTTGATATTATTTGATCCATTGGTTTCATGTTTGAAAAAATCTCTTATTTTTATGGATGAAATTTCATTCTTGCTAGAAAATTTTTCTATAAAATAAGCATTCAATAACAAGTTTTAGTTTTACTTATACAAAGCTATTTTTGGTCTGGACAGTGGGGTCCACTTCACATTTTGCTGATAAAGCTTTGGAAGCTTTCAATGAATACTTACGTTGGCCTTTCTCAATGGGTTGGGCTCCCCCCGATTTTTCATAAGAAATTAAATATACTGCCTCAGTGACCGATATTGGCCGAATGCTTTGAATTTTCGCGATGGTTTGCCGCTTCTATCGTGACTTAAAAAACCTACCCTTAAACGGCTATTAACTTGGTTAACCAGCTTCCTGGTTCACAGGGAGTTGAAAAAATTTGGCGAGTAAGCCGCCCTACCCAAGGTGCTGTGGAGGCTCTTCACATTTTCAAGCTGCTGAAAACATTGGTGCTTGATAGAAACTGGTTGATTTTTTTGTGAATTTTTTTAATTTATGGTATCAGTGTTGACTCAAAAAGAATCACGCACCCTCATCACTCTTTGAATCTTCGCTAAGATCAATTTGTTTATTTTCTCTTTAATAAGGAAGTTTTATCCCTATGCTCAGTACCTCAGACGTTTCTCTTACTTTTGGAAGCAAAAAACTTTTCGAAGATGTGACCTTGCAATTCAATCCAGGTAATTGCTATGGCATCATCGGTGCAAATGGTGCTGGTAAATCTACCTTTTTAAAGATATTGGCTGGCGAAATTGAGCCTAATAAGGGCGAAGTCCATATGCCCAAGAACCAGTCTATGTCAGTTCTGAAGCAGGATCATTTCCAGTACAATGATGAAAAAGTTTTAGACGCCGTAATTATGGGTAACGAGCGTCTTATGACCGTGATGAAAGAAAAAGATGCCATCTATGCCAAAGGTGATTTCACAGAAGAAGATGGCATTAAAGCAGCTGAGCTTGAGGCTGAATTTGCTAATATGAACGGCTGGGAAGCTGAAGCAAATGCTGCCATTTTGTTAAATGGTCTAGGGCTAGATGAGAGCTATCTGCAGATGCAAGTTAAGGAGCTCACTGACTCCCAAAAGGTTAAGGTGCTTCTAGCCCAGGCTCTTTTTGGAAACCCTGATGTTCTGCTACTCGATGAGCCTACCAACCACTTGGATGCGAAGTCAATTTACTGGCTTGAAAACTTCCTTTTGGATTTCGAGAACACCGTCATTGTGATCTCTCACGATAGGCATTTCCTAAACAAAGTTTGTACTCATATGGTGGACATAGACTTTAAGAAGGTTCAGCTATATGTAGGAAACTACGATTTTTGGCAAGAATCAAGCAAGCTAGCATTGCAACTTCGATCAAACGAAAACAAGAAGAAAGAAGACAAGGCTAAAGAACTTGAAGCCTTCATTCGTCGATTCAGTGCCAATGCTTCTAAGTCTAAACAAGCCACAGCAAGAAGAAAACAACTCGATAAACTGACCCTCGAAGATATACCCGTCTCTACCCGTCGGCATCCTCATGTTGTTTTTGAGCAAGAGCGAGAAGCAGGAGACATTCTATTAGAGGTTGAAGGCATTAGCAAAACCATCGAGGGCAAGAAAATCCTTGATGGTATTAGCTTTGAGATTAGAAAAGGTGACAAGGTCATTTTTGTCGGTGACGATGAGATCGCAAAGACAACCTTGCTCGAAATTCTCAGCGGAAATATGACCCCAGACTCAGGCAATATCAAATGGGGTGTCACCACCTCTCGTAGCTATCTGCCAAAAGATCACAATGAGTTTTTCGAAACGAGCAAAGTTGACTTGATCCAATGGTTAAGTGAATTCTCCGAGGATAAATCAAACCAGTTCTTGCGTGGATTTCTAGGTAGGATGCTATTTTCTGGAGATGATACAGGTAAGCATGCCAATGTCTTGTCTGGTGGTGAGAAAGTTCGGTGCATGATTGCAAGGATGATGCTGAAAAAGGCCAACGTTCTGCTGCTCGATGGACCAACCAACCACCTTGATCTTGAATCTATTACAGCGCTTAACAATGGGCTGATAAGCTTCAAAGGTACTGTTCTTTTTACAACCCATGATCACCAATTTGCAGACTCATTGAGCAATCGTATCATTGAAGTGACACGCTCTGGAATCGTGGAGCCACGAACAAACTCCTACACCGAGTATTTGGAAGCGTTAGCGAGTAGCCAAGGCTTGACCCATTAGGCTCGTATAAAGGGATTGTTCCGCACTTCCTCCCCGATTGTGGTTGCTGGTCCATGGCTCGTAACCACATCGTAAGCCTCATCTAATTGATAAATAACGTTTTTTATCGACTTTTCAATCGTGCCATAGTCTCCTCCCCACAAATCGGTGCGGCCTATTCCTCCCTTGAAGAGGGTATCGCCAGCAATGAGCAGGTTAAGGTCTTTAAACAGAAAACTCATGGAGCCGGGGGTGTGGCCAGGGGTATGGAGTGCTAAGCCGCAGCAATGGGACCCAATCGATAACTCCTCCTCATGTTCAAGCCAAGAGTCGGGGTCAGGAACCGGGTTGTAAGGGATCCCAAACATGTGACACTGGTCTTCGAGGTGGTCCCAAAGCAGTTTATCTTCTTTGTGCACTGCAAGGTTTGCCCCAGTTCGGTCTTTGATCGTCCCCGAAGCCAAAAAATGATCTAAATGAGCATGAGTATGGATCACCTCAACCTTTGCAACCTGATGCTCGTTCAAAATCCCAAGGATTTTATCAGGGTCACCGCCTGGGTCTACAATAAGCGCTGATTTTTCCTTTGGATCTATAATCATCGTGCAGTTACATTGGAGGGGGCCTACTGGAAAGGTTTGGACTAAAAAATCGTTCATTCGGATCACTCCATCAGTTAGTATTACCCAGGTTTAAGATATAATAACTAATTGATGATTTTTGAATTAAAAAAGATAATTACTGACTTGCTTAAAACTGTGGTGGTAAAAAATGATGCACTTTTGCACGCGCATTCGTTTGCACTACGCCACCTAATGTACTACCATAAAGGTACCGATGTGGTGCATAATTGCTAATACATAAGAGGCTATTATGGAACCACCTAAGGACATCCCTAAAAAAGGACACACTATGGAATCAAGCACCACCGCTCAAAGCCCGGTTTTTATCAACAAGAGGTCTAGTAGCAAAAGCAACAACGTGACCGTCCGCTCAAAGCAGACTAAGATCGTCAATATGCTTGCTGAAAAATTTGGCTTAAAAAAATCTGCGACCCTAGATGGTTTGATTGCTGTTGGCGGTACCATAGCAAATCACTATTCTGAGGGAGATGAAGTTATAATAAAAAAAGCAGATGGTCGGCAGCTAGTGGTGCCAGTGGATATTTTATTGGCTCAATTTCAAAATTAAGTATTCTGCATGGAAAATAAAATACGTTTGAATCCTGATGAGTCAAAGAGTTTTTCGAAACAGCTCTTAAGGGAAAGTAGATGGAAGCTTTCATTATCAAGTTTCCCAACTCTCATAGGACTTTCTATTTTTTCCCTTACAATGGCAGTTTCTCTTTATATCTCCGTACTTTGCCTTAAAGTCTACAAAACATCATTCACCCCAAATGAACTCAAAGAACAGATTGAAACAGTAGGAAAAGTCTTTGGTTTTTCCCATTTGTCAAAAGTGGTCGAAGCAGCTTTTTGCTCAGAAGGATCATAGTCTTGTATAAAAAGCTTCTCTTGTGTTTGTTTTTTACCTCAGTCTTAGGAGCGTGTGCGAAGCATTATGAGGCTCGTGATGTTTCTTCTCTTGTTGCAAAACTATACCCTCACATCTTACCCCCCGAATGCATTCCGTTTGAGGAAGAAAGGCCATCGGATACCCTCAGTCGAATCAGGCATATCAAGAAACTCCCAAAGCATTGTAGAACCATTGAACGTCCTCAGATTATCCTGATTCATGGGATTAAAGGGAGTAAATTGGAAAATGCCGAGGGTGTGAATGTTTGGCCTGGAAGCCTGCTCGACCATGCCATCGCAAAACTACCATATTCTAACTCTTGCCCTGTTTTAGATAAGCTGATTGAGCCTAGAGAGGACCTCTTTTCAGCTGAAACAGTCATGAGGCCTTCGGGGCTCCTTGAGGAAATTCCTGTGTCAAAACAAAGGGTTTATAAATCCTTAGTCGATAGCCTAGAATATATTGGTTATATTGCCAAAGAAATTGATGCAGCAGCTCTCAATCCAGGCAAAGATCTTTGCGAATTTGACCAAACAGGGGCAAAATTCTGTCCCGACCTGTGGATTTATAATTATGATTGGAGGCTCTCAAATTCCTACAATGCTGTGAAGCTGAAACTACTGATTGAAGATTATCTTCAGGACCATCATGTCAAAAAAATGGCTCTTCAAACTGGAGAGGACAAGAGTAAATTTTCCCGTGACAAAAGCCGTTTTATAATCATCGCCCATTCGATGGGTAATCATATTGCTGAGCATTATCTAAAAACCTTAGGAGGCTACCACAAGGTTGATAAATTTATCTCCATTTCTGCTCCTCTGATGGGGTCGATGGATGCTTTTAGAATGTTAACAAAAGGAATTGAACAAACCTGTAGTCAAGAGCACGATCGTAAACTTGCAACGATGTTGCCATCAACTTGGGAATTACTACCATGGTATTCGGGAGCTTTTATCGAAGTTAATAAAGATGGAAGTCCGGGAAAAGAGCTAAGCATTGACCTTACCGATCCCAAGATTTGGGAGGAGTCCTTTTATAAGGACGAACAAGGAAAGGTTTATCCTTTAAAGGATCGCTATCACAAGAAGGGTTTAGAGTATTTTAGCTACACCAAACAAAGGTTGAGCAAGCAAATACCCTGCTTTGCAAGTAAACCCTGTGTAAAAAGGCTTTATGTGGTTGGATTTGATAAGAATCACCTAAGCTGTATCCCTGTCAGCAGGACAAAACAGGGATATTATCTGTTTGATGTGTCTGATCTGAGTCAGTCGAAGCACTCTAAAGACTGGAAAAAAAGGTGTTTTTGGTCAAGTGGTGATGGTACAGTCTCAATTACAAGTCAAATGGGTGGAGCCTTGCGAAAGCTTAGTGAACCATCGCAAATGATTTTCCTAAAAGCAGAGCATGCGGTGGGAGGAAAATCAACTCCCGAGGCCACTGAGTCACTGGTCAACTTTATCAGCTTTCTATTGAAATAGGCCTCAAGGGTTCGGCTGGTTCTAATGATTACTAAAGTCGAAATGCTTTAGGAATAATTAATTAAGTGGGAATATTTCAAAATACCGCCATAATTAGAATATCTTATCTTTTTTATTAAGCTTCCAAAAAAAATCTAAATTTTACGCTTGGCTCGTCGATCTAGTTATTAGTGAACGCTGCATTCAATTTAGGTAGACAAATGAGACTTTTATTATTCCTATTTTTGATCTATGGCTGCGGACGAGGTTTAAACCAGTTCGGTAGCAACGATAACATTAGTGTTGGGCATCCTCTAGAAGGGGACAGTAAGCGGTCAGAACAACTTGCTGAAGTGCGCGAATCCACGGATGTTGGAAATGGGAACGAAGCCGAAATAGATGGAAATGGTGGAGAGCCGCCAGTCGTTGAACCAGTCATGGTGACTGCGTCCTTTTTAACAGGGTGTTGGGAAGCCGAAGGAAACAGCATACAGTGTGCACTGAGTTCTGATTTAGCTGGATCAACTGTTATCTTCGATGGAGTAAAAATTTACGATCAAGGGAATCAAGAGATTCCTCCAGCAAGCTTGCAGTTTAGCCATGAAAATGGGGTCGTCACCATCGAGGTTGCTACAGAGTTTAGCATTGGAAGCATGACGGTAAATGAAGAATCTGTGACAATCACTCCTTCTGTTGCTTCAGCGGCAGCTGCACCCCAGGGTCAAGGGGAGGGTGATCAGGAAGTGAGCGGACCTACCCCAGTTGAGGTACCACCAGAGTTGCTCCTAAGAGATATACCAGGTGGTCTCGAGGATGGTGACTTTGACGTAGATGCTTATTCTTGCGAAGGTAAGGAAATTGAGAAGGATGCTGATAAAGACAAAGACAAAAGCAAGGACAAAGATAAAGATAAAGGAAAAGGTGACAAGTGCTTGTTGAAAAGTGTCAATAAGTATGATGATGAGGTCAATAAAAACGGAGTCGACCTTTTGAACCCGGCAGACTCCCCTGAGGAGATTGCTTTTTCTCAAACTGGTGTAGATTTCTGTGTCATCGTCTTAAACGCATCTTTGTCAAAGGAAGCCATTGTTAAAATTAACGAGCTAACTTTTAGGGCGGTTGACCTCAATGCTGAGTGGGCACCTGGCTGTACTTCTTTCCGCTTAGATGAGGGAAGTCCAAATAAGCTTAATACCCTGCAAATATCATTTCCATCTAATGTCATGCTCATTCCAGGTGGTCTTGCTCAGGCAGAACCGAAGGATGTCGAAGAAAGCCTGGATCGAGCGGGGAGCTTGACCATCCGCTTTGTGAATGCTTCAGATGGAACCTTTCTCAAAGAAGTAAGCTTATACAATCACTAGGCTAGATTTCTACCTGAATCTGGTTTTTCTCATCCACATATGCCCTGAACATAATTTTGGTGTTAAAATCAAGCACCACATCACCAGTCTTGCTCACTGCAATGATGCCGCCAGTATTCGACTCCAGGGTCTCGTGGACTGCTTTTTTAACGGCACTCTTTAAGCTAGCTTGATTATAGAGCATGTCATAATGGATTTGAGCTGCAATGGTGTGACGGATGAACTCTTCTCCCTTACCGGTTGCGGAAATGCCACAGGTTTTATCATCTGCAAAGGTGCCAGCACCGATTATCGGGCTATCGCCTACCCTCCCCATCATCTTGTTTGCTAAGCCCCCTGTTGAAGTCCCAGCAGCTATATGGCCATATTGGTCGAGAGCAACAGCTCCAACCGTGCCAAACTTATCTGGATCTTGAGGAGAGCTGTGGTCGAGGAGTACTTGATTTTGCTTTTTAGCCCTCTCTAACTGGTCTACCCTCTCCTGGGTTTTAAAGTAGCTCAAAGGCTTCATTGTCAATTTTTTTAACTTAGCAAACTCATCTGCATCTTTGCCTGTAAGGGTGTTATGATACAAATGATTCATGATCGTCTGAGCAAGTTTAATTGGATTTTTAGTTCGCTTGGTCCCAATGACACTCCCTACATCTTTAGTCTCACCCAACATAATGGCAGCATCCATTGAAATATCTGCTTCGGCATTCAAAACAGAGCCTCTGCCAGCATTAAATAATACCGAGTCTTCAAGGATTGTGATTGCAGTCATAACGGCTTCTTCACTGGTGCCTCCTGCCTTCAGCTGGTGGTAAGCCTTATCAAAGGCTTCCTTTAAAACTGCCTTGTAAGCTTCCCTATTCTTGGGGTTTTTTAGGATTTCGGGCTTGTTACCAGCACCACCATGAATGGCTAACTTAATTAGGGGCATGGCTTTTCCAGAACTGTTTTTAGTGACCTGAGATGTGCCTGTCACCGGTATCAAAAAAACTACGAGTATTAAAATTTTAGCATAGTAGTTCATTAAGATGCTGCCCTTTCGATAAAAAAAATTTCCAATTTTTTTCAAACTCTCGTTTACGAAGAGTTGAAAGAAAACTCACCGAAGCGTAGAAGAAGTTAAAGGCTCCTTACTGCGCCCATGCGGTTTGTCTCACTGGCAGAATCTACCAGAAAAAAGACCTTGCAAAAAGAGAACTTTTTCCTTGGTGAGTGAGTTTAGGGACTGATGTATTAACGCTTGTGTTGGAAGAATAAAGTCTTATCAGCATACTTAGATGAGACCATTTCAGACTCAGTGACCAAGCGACCAATCTTAATTTGTTTGCCAGCTAATACTCCATACACCCCATAAATATCTGTGCCGGCTGGTATTGAATTTAAGTGCTCTCTGAAATCAACCCGAGAGCTTGGTGCTATGAGGCTTCTAACGGATGCTGTCGGTTTGAAAATGAGGCGTTCAGGTGCAACGACCGAGTCCACGCTTGAGCCATCTTCATAAACCTGAGCAAGGTGATCAACAGGCAGGTCATTTGCAGGCTTTCTTGCCCTTTCAAATACTTTTTCCAAAATTTTTAGCACAAAGCCTTCAGCAGGATCGATTTTGTTGGAAAAACTCTTTTCAAAAAAGTTCCAGTTTTCCCCTTGGCCATTCAAGCTGTTCATAACATGTAAGTTCAGCGATGGTTGTCCATCCACAAGAAACTTAACAGCCATACCAGGTGTGTAATCGATTGCTTCCGGGCTTGCTGCAAGTGAGAGCCTTGCTAGTCCCATCGCTCCTTTTGCACACATTCCTGAGAATTGAACTGACTCTTCTGGGACAAATGAAACTTTTACAACAGAGCCATAAGTATGGATAAATTTTGGTCGGCCTGAAGGAACCTCATCAGATGTGTGGTCAAATGACTTCTTCAAAGAAAACAAAGCGCCTAAGTTTTTAAGAATAGAAGACCAACCTTGATTATTTAGGGCTGGTAGTTCACTCCATTGAGAATTGTCTATTTGATCCCACAATAGGTCTAATTTTTCTTCTTTTGTGAGAGATTCATAATCTGTAGGAAGGCTTGCGATGGCTGTTCTGAAGTTAAATGAGAGAGCAGCGCCTAAGATGGCTAAATGAATAAGACGAAATTTCATATTTCCTCCGAATTTGTTAAGACATAATTGCTCTACTAATACCTAGCTAGTTCTTTGATATCAAAGCATATTGTTTTCTTTTGCCGATGCTTCCTATTAGATACTAAAGAATCCTATGGCTAGTTCCGAACCTTCAAGAAAGCTATGGGAGTTTTTAAATGGATACTGGGGTCTTTTCGGAACAGTTTACAGGTATTCTTTATGGTTTGGGGGTTGCAGATTTTGCGATCCCAATTGGGTTTCTGCTATGGTCCCTGATATTTCTTATTAGCCTAGACGGAATTGAATTAACCGATATCTTTAGCCGGTTTCTTTACATGGGATTTTGTATGGCTAGCGGAGTTACCTTGTGCCTTGCAATTCCTGCCGCACACATTAGCTTCGATGAACTTCAGTATTATCTTATTTTTATAGTCTTGTTTGGTGCAATTTCTAGTATCGTTTGGGGTCAAAGAAAGAAGCGGCATTCTGAGTTTAAAAACGAGCTTCTGCAAGAAAAGATTCGTAAACTCAACGAAGATGCGGAAATTGGTGGTTTGAAAAAGTAAAAAACTGACCGTAAGTATTTCCCTTTCCATACCACTTCCACGGTAGCTGTCTAAATTTATTATGAAAAAGTGCTCTATAATCCAAGATGTTCGCTTTGTGAGGTAAGATATAGTAAATATTAATATTATTGATCTCAAGGTAGTTTTGTGAACCGTTCTAGGGAATGCAAGCTTCCGTCATTGCTGTGTTATGTGCCTTCGCTTGTAATCCCGAAAAATACGACATAAAGTTTTGCGGTCTTAACTCCGATAAGTGCGGTGCAAAAGAAGAAACTCAAATAAATGGTAAAGGCCTTATGAATAAGACCTAGATTCTGCATTGTGATCTGATGAAAGATTCAAACTTCCTTCGTCTGTCAACAAAGTAAGAAGACTGATTCAA
>JABSRF010000113.1 GCA_013215275.1 Oligoflexales bacterium
AAAGTAAGTAAAGAGCTATATGAAGTCAAAAGCCTTTAAATAAAGGTATTTTATATTTCGCTACAGCGACTAATTACGAGCCCCCTAATAGAGCGTCCTTCTGTACTTAGACCAACCTCAAATCCTGTTACAAGTTCAGGGTAGTTTGCTTCAAACTGGTAGAGGATCTCGCTTACCTCATCTGGAGATTTATAACCTGCAAGGTTTGAGGCCACTAGTGATGGTCCACTTAGGATTTCGAGATTAGGATATTTTTGTTTCATAGCAGGGTAATTCTCACTGACTAGCCTTATTTGAGCAGTTCCGCTAGGAAATTCAACTCCCAAAACATCGATGTCATCGAAATCTTGCTTGAGTTCGGAAAGAATTGAAATTGGTGCCTCAATAACAAGGTGTTTTTCATTTCCATTTAGGGTTTTTGAGGCGTTTAAGGCCAAGAATAGCAGGAATGCCATTGGCAAAAATACCATTTTAGCGCGTTCCATGAGTCCTCCTGTCGTTTTTGATTAAATTGTTATCAGAATATTCTAAGGAATACACAATATATTTGTCTAGTATTTATAATATTCTCATTGAATTTTTCTGTTAATATGGACAAGCCTGTGTTAAAGGTAGCCAGGTTTGTGTCAACCAATTAGAAAAGCTAAGCATCCATGAAAAACCGAAATATAGCCGTTGGATTTACCCTTGCATCATTTGTAGTTTTGTTCCCAGGAATTTTTCTTCCTATGCTCACCATTACCTTGAGAGGTGATGTTAGAGCCTCGGTAGGAACCTTCGGAATGAATATTTTGAATAAAGAAAACTCGATTCTGCAGACGGTGTCCGAGCTGTTCCAAAATGACAACGTTTTTGTTGCCTGTATGATTTTCTTTTTTAGTGTGATGGTCCCCGTTATTAAAGGGCTTCTTTTATTATATGGGACCTACTGTAAGGATTTAGCGATCCAAAGCAAGGTCTTTAAATTCGTTAAATCCATTGGCAAATGGTCTATGGCAGATGTGATGGTGGTTGGGGTCTTTCTTGCTTATTTATCTACTAGGTCACAGCCCAGCCAATCTCATCACCGGACTGAAATCATGGTTTTCCCCGTCGACATTAAAGTGCTGCTCGGCCTTGATTCTCATTTGGGCTCAGGGTTCTACTTCTTCTTTGCCTATTGTATGCTCTCCCTAATTGGCTTGCACTTTTTTAAAAGCACCGAGGATGCTCAAGCTTAAAAAAACTTGCTCAGCTTTCAGGCAGGGTTACCATTGACCAGGCTTACGCTTATCTTGAGCCATCATCAAATTTATATGGTCAAACATAAGCTCTTTTAAGACGTTTGAGATTCGATTCTGCTTTTTTCCATAGAGCATGTTCATGATGTCATCTGCCTGTATGCTTCCCTTAGCATAGCTATAAATTATTTTTTGGATAATGAGGCTAACTGGCTTGCGTAGATAGCTCATTTGAATTGATGCGGGGGCATGGGAAAAGTCCTTAAAAGACCCGGTCCAAAAGCTTACGGAAAAATAGTGATTGATCAATAGCTGAAAAATATTTGGGTATAGGCATTCTGCTGGGTGCTTTTTGGGGGGGATTGGTTGAGCGAGCGCATAGTTTATTTTATTGATAATAGTCCGTTGGTGTTTGGTGTCAGCAAGTTTTCTTTCAGAATAAAGCGATAAGCAGGTATTATACTCATTGCGGTTTTCAATCTTATTTTTTATACGAGCCCGGATGTTTTCTAACTCTCTCGAATTGCCTCCCCTCATCATCCGACCATCGAGGCCCCTTAGCAAAACTGTATCAAGAAAATAAGGAGGAGCGTGCTCATCTTCAGAGTAATAAGCACGATCATTTAAAAACTTTTTAAGTGTGTAGAAGACTCGGTACATTCCATTATGCGCTGCCAAATAAAGTGGCGTTTCTCCGGATTGATTTTTTTGCCTAAGGTATTTGATAATCAGGCCTGAATCAATCTGGTTTGCAAATAAAATAAAACGCACGAGCCTGAGGCAGTGAGCTTCTGTTTCCGTGGCTGCCTCATGGGAGGATGTATCTACAGCGCCTAGTAAGCGATGGAAAAGATTACCGTCCCTATCATCGAGAGATTCTAAAGAAACATCACGCATAAGGATGCTAAACATATAAATATCGAAACAATTTAGGGAAATATGAAGAAAGTTTTCGCCATTACCACCATGATTCAAAAACAAATAGCCAAAGCCTCCAAAGCAGAGGAGATGCTGAAAAGCTGGATTTTCAGAATGTAAATAGGCAATAAGCTCGTAGAAAAAACGTTTTGGTTGCTCGCTAGCAGCAAGTTCGAGCTGAAGAAAGCGGCTATAAATACCAAGGAAGTGATTTCTTATATTGCCTAGCTTAAGGTAGCTTTTATAAGCATCAACAATCTGTGGATCTAATGTAAGCTTCAAGCTCGATAGAACAGCGTCTAATTTTTGATCTCCGTTGCTTTCAAACGGCTGTGAGTCCAATAAATCTTGGCTAATAGCATCGAATATATGGGACTCTGCCAAGCGCTCCTTTAATTGTTCGCTGCCTGAATGACTGTGCTCCGTATAGAGCTTATCCATTGCCGTGAGGATGCTCTCTAATACCGGGGCATAGCATCTTATGCTTATATTGAGGTCAGGATCTTCAAAATGCTGTAAGTAAGGAATGCCAAAACTTGGCAGCTGCTCTATAAGAAAAGCTGCAACATCGAAATGCTTGGAATCAAATAGAGCGTCTAAGATCTCGATATAGTGCCTTTGGACCCAAGATTTCTTAAATCTTTGATAAGGGCTTAGGTCGCCTGACCACGATTCATTTTGCTCATGGGTTAAAAAGCTCATCATAAATGCAAGGATATCTTCGTCATCTTGCTTTGTCTTGTGGATTAAGAACTCTGCGAATAGGCTGTAGTTTAGGTTGTTAAAGGTCCAGCTTAAGTCTGATTCTGAATCTATATTAAAAAGTCCATTTGCAACGAGGAGTGAGAATTTTTCTGCGCGGTTTTTGATCTTATGGTTTTTTAGTAGTTCGATCAGAAGGTTGTGCTCGTGAGATATTGGTTCGATAAGGAGACTCATCCATGTTTTTTGGTGCGCTGATCCTAGCTCGGCGGGATCTGCACCCTGGAACTGAGATTGAAGTTTTTGAAGCATGATTTTTTTTACCTTTTCAAGGCTAGCTTCAAAATTTCGATGATCTTGCTTATGCAGAGCGCTTAAGAGATAGCTATGGTAAGCTTGCTTATCTTCTGGCTCAAGGAGCCCAGCCAAGCTGAAAGAAGCGAGCGAGCAAATCATAAGCATAAAACAAACGATGCGAGGCAAGGCTTTGTCCATCAGTGGGCCCATTATTGCCAAAAAGAGAAAAATGACTGCTGTGACTTCGATAAGTTATTGAGCTCCTTTTCGAATAAATCGTCTGGCTCAATATAATGATACTGAGCATTAGCATCATCGAGCCTTTGAGCAATATTTGTCAAAATACCTTCGAGTAAGGACTTAGACTTATTGAAAAAGATCAGTTCTTTCGGAAGAGCAATTCCGTTTTTTAACAGCTCCTGAAAAACAGTTGCGAGCTTTTCTGAGACCGTATTCTGGTCTCCCAGTGCGGTCAATAACGGATTGGTGACTCCATTCAAACAGTTCCCCGTGAGGGCCCTGATGAAGTCCATCTGATCGGTGATTTTTTCAATCTTAGACTCTAGGGCTTTTATATCAGCCCCCTCCTTGCTGATCTCTAGCTTTAATAACGCTTTCTGTGATTCAAGCTCTTCGTTCTGCTCGAATAAACGCCGGCTAGTGTATGATTTGTCATCTACGGAGCCATTGGGGTTGAAGCAAACCTGGAAGAAGGTGTTCAGTAAGTTTTGAGTCTCATTGTCATTGTTCTTCATTGCATTTGTTTCTACAATAAGCTTTTTCAATTCCTGAGACAGTTTCAAAATAGCACTATCCTGGAAGGACTCGAAACGGGTATTGGTGTGCTTTGTGTGTTGCATGATGTTGATCAAAGAACGCCTGAGCCGAGGCTGAATCACTCCGGCATTACCAAAGTCAATCAGGGTGAGCTTTGCGTGACCGTCATCGGAATTAAGGTCGATAAACACATTTTCACGGTGTAAGTCACCATGATAAAAATTAGTGGGTACTTCTGGGGATAAACCATTATAAATATAAGAGCTATACAAACCTAACATGCGTTTGTATGCGATGCTTAGGTCTTCTGGCCCTCCCTTCACCATGACATCTCCCAAAGGAACCCCATTTGCTAGTGACATGATGAGAGTATTCTGGCTTTTATAAGCGATTGAGTTTTTGAAAGCCAGGGGAATGCTTACCACATGTATGTTTGCGGCTTCGTTGCTATAACTTCGCTTACCTTGAATGATGTTTTGACGCTCTACATTGAAATTTAATTCCTCTTCGATTCCGTGAATCATGTTTTGAATCGACTGTTTCATGCCTTTGTCAAACTCGCTTGCAATATCTGGGTTGTTAAATATGTTTGCAAGCATGACTTTTTCTCGTTCAAATACATCGCGAACCCGATTTTTCTGTAGTTTTACGATATATGGGCGGCCGCGGTAGAAGAAGCGGTGGGTCTGAGCAATACTGGCAATGCCGAGGGGTTTCTTGTCAAACTTAAAATCGCTTAGCTTAGACTGTCCCGTGATTTTCCTTAGCTCTGCCGTCGTGAGTGACCTTGCTTCTCTAGGATTCATTGGTTTGGAGTGCTTTAGACCTGCTAAAATAGGAGTGATAGGGGACTCTCCCATCGCTTCCTCTTGCAGCTGCTGAAGAAACTTTATGATGACCGGGCCTGAGTTTTGGAAAATTTTGATCACCAACTCATTGAGGCTGTTTTCTTGTGGCTTATTACCTTGAGCGAGGCTTATATCCTTATAATCATCAGCTAATTCTTTAAACAGCCTCAGCCTGCTTACGGTATCCATATGGTCGTAGTAGTGATGAATAAGAGGGAGTAAAATTCTGCCTAAATGCTTGGCTAGGCGGCTATCTAAGGTTAAGGTGTCTTTGAAATGATTGATGAAACTTGAAACAGGCAACCACTCACTCATGGTGAATTCATCGACTTTTTCAAGAAACCCTTTGACAACGATCTCCTTTTTTCCTGGGAAGTGAAAGCTGCCTCCTGCAATTCTTACAAGGATCTGATAGGGATCAATTGGGTCGTGCCGTTTACTCAGTAAAAAGTTGTGGCGTATAAACAAGTATAGGTCTTTGGGAAGGATTTCGATGCCGTTATAGGTATTTAAATCAGTGTATTTGCTGAGTCCATATAGGACTTCGCGATGATGCTCAAAAGTTTGTTCTAACTTGTAGTACTCATCTCGGCTGAACCGAAAGTGAATCTCCTGCCTTGACTCACGCTCTTTTAGCTTTAGCTGTGCTTTTGCTGCCCAGCGGCTAAGGTCGACCACGAAAGAAAAAAAGTCCTTTTTCAAGGCATCCTTATTTTTTATCGTCCTAGCTACAAGAGCTTTACTTCCTAGCAGAGACATGAGCAGTAAAAAAACTCTTAAGGTATTAACCTGGAGCATCATCAATCCCGTCCACTTGTTTTTTTCGTGATGGCCTTTGCTTTGTTAGCTTGAAAGCACTTTCCTAGGTTTCCCTGAGAGGAAGGCACTTGAGGCCCTCCTAAACTCAGAAAAAACCTAGAAAAACCTCAAATCAAATATCCCAAAAGTTTTCCTCATTGCCTTCATCATCACTCTCGTCGATGAGGTCTTCCTCATCATCGGAGTCATCAGTATCGGTTAGGTATAAGTCTTCTACTCCTGCAAAACGATTTGCGTCCTCTTGCTCAGCCTCCACACGAAGTCTTCCAGAATTTTTGATGGTATTATAGATGATAACCTGCATTCTTTTTTCAATGGTTGCGTTGAAAGACTTTGCAAAGAAGTCTTTCTCGCTACTGCCAGTAAGGCCTTCGTAAACCTTATCAAAAGTCATATCGCGGGGAGAGGTCTTATGCTGTAAGAATTCCTTAGTAATCTGTTTGACAACAGGCCCTAAGTATGAAGCCTTGACCACAGAGGTGGATTGCTTCATCCCACGGAGGGAGCCTCTACTCTTCTGCATAAGCTCGATCGCAACAGTAAGTGCCTTTTGGTATGGTTCTTTGCGCCGCTTTGTGGCTTTAGCCGCATAAAAGTCCCCAATGACCTTCATTGCAGGGCCTTCAAGTGCTTTCAACCTCTTGACGGTTTCATCTAGATCAGGACGATAAACCTCATGAACGCATACTTTATATCGGTCTTTGATGAGTTTAGACCTTGACTCAATTTCTTTTTCAAGCTTTTTTTCTTCATCGACCGTGAGATCTCCCTGTTTTCTCTTTGCTTGGAAGTATCGATTGAGGCCATCGACCACTAGTTCATCGATGTGGGTTCCCAAGTAGGCATGCTCATCTTCATTCCAAGCATTTTCCTGAATCAGGAATCTTTTTAGAAATTCATAGGTTTCAATGTTCCCAGTTGCTGCAGCAAGAGACACTGGAGTAAAGTTTGCAGAGGACAACTGACGAATTCCTGCAATCTTATCAGGAGTTGGTATGTTTGGCTCCGTGGTGATTGCTTTTATCGCTTCCGTTGTTTTTTCTTGAGCGCTTGCATCCCCCAAGTTTGCTCCAACCATCTCCAGGACATTTTCTGATTCAATATAAGTTTCTGATTTAAAAAACTGTTCTGGAAGTGGGAATGCCAGGTGGAAGATATTGTTTCCAACCCCGTCTGTCTCTGTGACTTTGTAGTAGGCTTGTTTAAGGAGTAGCTGGATCCCTTCTGCCTGTTTTTGCACCATGGCATACATAGCAGGAGTCCACTTTAGCTTGTTTTTTGTCGTGAATATAATGGCAGCACCATCATGCTCTTGAAGTTCCTTAAATAGGTCTCCTTGGTCGGTGCCTTCACTAGCTTCATCATAAATATTTGCATAGCGAATCAAGCGGATAACATTTGCCTTGCGTGCATTATTTGAAGCACTGAGGGCAAACTTATTGAGGTGTTTAGCCACTCTATTGCGAAAGTTCGCCCACTCAACCCATTCAATCAGGTTTGCCTTGAATTGCTCCCCCTCGATTTCTGAGTCGAGTCGACTGGCATTGATATGATGGGCTGTTTTTCTAAACAATGAATTAAAGTCGTCTCGCAAGCTGCTCTGGAAATAAATAGAAAATCGACTATCCCCTTTCTTCTTCATCTGCTTGCGCATCCGGTCTAATTTTAAGAACTCAGAAATATTATCGACCTTATTACCGTCGTCATCTGTGGTCCTGGTAATCCTTCTAAGGTCCCGCATTTTAGCAAGAATCTTTTCAAGAATGGGGCACCAGATTTGATCTTGAATCTGAGACATTTCGTCAGAGTATTCTTCTACAAACTGGATACCAAGTGACTCTGCCCGTGTCATCATGGCGTTAAACGTCTTGAAGTCTTTCCTCTCAACAAGCTTTTCAGCAATGTACATTTTATTCGGCTCTATGGTATCACTGATGCCCCTTAGGCGCTCACTTTCTGGCAGGTAATGATTGAGTGAGTACGATATTTTATCATTGAACAGGACATCAAAAGCCTCGAGGCGTTCCCCCTGATCTTTTAGCTCGTTAAGAACGATCTGCATGGGGTATTCACTTTGGTTTGCCATTTTTGGTGAGTGCCTAAATTCTCTGGGTAGGTTTTTGTCTGCACCCATTTCGATCATGGTTTGCATTTTTCTGGCTTTTTCTAGGCACTCTTCTTGCCTGAGAAGGATATTAAGTAGGACAGTTTTTACATAAATTTTTCCAGGTTCTCTTGTAGTCGAGCCATTGTTTGATGATTGCTCATCGAACATGGTCTGTAACTGCTGATCGATCAGGTCGGGGTTTTCCCTTAGCTCAACTTCGATAGGATGGTTCATGGCTTCTTGCCAGACCATGGCAAAGTCACCGATGATACTTGCATTGCTCCTGCTTTGTCCGGAACGCTTTTCAATCCCTCTGACGTAGGCATCTCGTGCCTTATCGAAGGTTTTTTTAAGGCTGGATTGAAAGACTGCATTGCTCTCATCCGCACTGTCCTCAATAATTTTGTATAGGATGCTCGAGATTTTTGTGATGAGAGTTCTTTGAATTTCTACAGGTGATTGATAATGACTTGGTAAATTGGGGTTGGCTAGTCTATTACCCCGTCCATGAACATGCTGGACCGGTAGTATAGCGCTCAATAAGATAGTAGTGCCCATAAATTTTTTCATGTTTACAACCTTAACTGTTCATCTATTTTTAATGGACTAAAAATGTATGTAATTAATGGGATTGAGCCTTTTCTGTCCAGTTTTTTGTTACTTTATTGCTTATTAAAAATCAATAGACAAATTTAAAGCATAAATAGAAACAAATATTTGATCTAATAAAATTATGGATTATAAATAAATCCTATTAGTGTTTTTGGTTAGGTTTTAAATATTTAATGAAATATTAGGAGAGGTAGATGATTATAAGGAATGCTAGGGGTTTTCTAACCGTTTTGGGGATTGGCTTAGGTCTAAATATAAGCAGCCAAGGACTTGCAAACGATTGTTTAAGTCGATACAGGCAGCTTATCGCTAATCAAGCAAGCATGGGGGGTGCTCAAGGGGTTCAAGCTCACATGTCTGCAAACGATAAAAATGACCTTGAGGTTAGCTATGTATTAGAAGCTGCTAAGAGGATCGAGTCTGGCGAATGGGATTATGATAATCATAATTCAATTGAAATGAAGGGATTTAAAACTTTTATTTTGCACTTGGAAAATCCCGAGAAGGCGCCTGGATATCACCCAGACATGGGTGGGTCATCAGCTCTATTAAAATATACAGAGTACGCCCATATCATGAATGTAGCCTCTCAAAAAGGTTTTCTTTGTAAAAACGAGCATCAGAATGGTGGCTTCTTCGATTCACTCGTGAAAATTCGTAGAGACATTGGAGATGGGATATTACCGAGTCTCGTAAGCTTCGCTGAGGAGCAGGACTTACTAGATTTTACCCCCCCCATATTAGATGCCCAGCCAGAAGAAGACCGCTTATTTGACTTAGAAGATTTTTCAGGCTTGAGCCATGGCTCTGAACTCTCATTGACAAGCCTTTCTGATAGCTCACAGTCAGATCAAACTGATGAGAACGACAATCCACTTGATGTTGGTCCGATACCAGAGCCAGAAATTATTTTGCCAGAATCTGATTTAGACAGTGTCAGTGACGCTTCTGAACAACAGAGTGATTTAGAAGACCCAATACTTGATATTGAGGATTCCGGGGATGAGGGAGATGGAGGCGCGCACAACTCTTTACCTGATCCTAGTGAGGTGGATGTGATTGACCTCAGTGCTGGACCTGCAATCACTCCGAGCCTTGAGGAGCGAGAAAAAACTAAGGAACAGCACTTTGATGAGCTTGATGAACTTTATCGTTAGCTTAAACAGCTCATTGCCTTAAAGGCATCTAGGCGTATTTTGGAACAATCTGCTCCAAGTACTTACGACCTTTTCTTGCATACATAAAAGGGTCAGCCTTGCAAGGGTCTTGTTCGGCCTCCACCACTAACCAACCTTTGTACCCGGAATCAATGACTTTGCTTATAATGGGCTCAAATTCAAGGCAGCCATCTCCAGGAACTGTAAAGATTCCTTGTACCACAGCATCGAGAAAGGAAATCTGGTGACTGTAAGTGCTGAGGACTTCGCTGCGGACGTCTTTTAGATGCATGTGGATGATTCTAGGTGCATACTTATTGATGATATCAAGTGGGTTGATGCCTGCATAATAAAGGTGACCAGTATCCACACAGAGGTGAAATAGCTCAGGCTTAGTCTCATCCATAATCCTGGTGATTTCGTCTAGGTTTTGGATGACGGTACCCATACGGTGCTGGTAAGCAAGCTTTATATTAAAATCGTTGCAGATTCTGCTTGCTTCATTCATTCCTTGTAATACAGCCTCCCATTCACCCTCTGATAAGTAGGGCTTTTGGCATAGTGGCTTTGATTTTTCGTTGTGAATCGAGCGAGTGCTTTCAACGATGTTGATGCACTTAGCACCCATCTCAGTAAGGAATTCCAAGCACCTTTTAAGCCGCTCATGCTCCTTACCGTGAGCAGATTTATCTGCATAGTAAGTTGGATGGGAACAAGCAGCAAGCTGAAGGTTGTACTCGCTTAACATTGGTTTTAATTGGGCTGGATCATTTGGGTATTTGTGGCCCAATTCCGTACCGATGTATCCAGCTTCCTCCATTTCTGCTAAGCAAGTGTCAAGGCTGATATCCTTACCAAGCTCAGGCATATCATCATTGCACCAGTTAATTGGAGCGACACCAAGTTTAAATGATCTTGCTTCCATACTCATTGGGTTTGCCTTTATTAGTTCAGGTTAATAGTATGCTCGTAAAGTTATTGAACAGCCTTTGCTGACTTACTCTTAGTGTTCGTGTGCATTCGGATCAACGGACTTCTTTCACTTTCTCTCCATATTTCCATATGGGCTAACCTTCTAATAATAAGGTTTAAATTCTATTAGATGCCCGGATATTTAATAGATAATGGTCCTGCCGCGCAACCAGTATTTACTACTAAAAAAAATCAGTTACAGAAAATACACCAGTTATTTTATGCTTGTATGATTAAATCCATGAAAATGTCTTAGATTGAAATATTATATTATTTTAAATTTAGTCATAGTGTGAATTATAGTGGACCCCGTTTTTAGGACCATTTGATAAGGTAACTCCAAATAAATGTCCTACCCATTGATGGTTAATTTTAGTACAGTTCTGGCCTGTGATTGCGCACT
>JABSRF010000114.1 GCA_013215275.1 Oligoflexales bacterium
GTTCCATTTGAAACCTCAAATAGCCAAATATATCAACTACCTAAATTGCTTACTAGTTAGTCAATAGTATGGGACCAATGCCCTCCAAAAATATGGGAATCCTAATAGTTTAGGAGTAGAAAAGGTCTCTATCTATCAAAAATTTGCCTGCTATGTTTTGGATCTATACTGCATCTAAAAAAAACCGGCTCTCCAAAACAAGTATCAATTTATCCTCAAGCTTACAAACGGCCCAATATAAACTGGGCTTTTGATTAGGCAACTTGCCTTGAAGATTTCCTTGCTGATACTCTTCTATTCTATGCCCTTCAACCGTTTCCACGCCATTAATTTTATCAACCAGAATCCCGAAGTGATCGCCGATATGGTTCTTGAAGGCAATGACACACTGGTCGCTGTTTCTCGGAATAGCCGGATAACCGAGAATGACTCTTAAATCTAGAACCAGGTGGATCTGGCCCCTAATATTCATATAGCCATGGACTGCGTCTGATGAATGATAGATGGGAGTTATTTTTGGATTTTGGCTTACTTCCCTTAAATCTAGCAGATCAACGGCGTATTGCCTATCTGCAATATCGAAACTACAAAAGTGATAAGTTGATTGGCTTAGTTGTCTCACAGAATTCATTGTTTTCCCCACCAATTAAGATGCAGTATCTAAGTTTTGTACTGTAGAGAGATTTTTTTGGTATTGATTTAAAATAAACGGTAAATCAAGGTGTAATGTTATTCGGCCATTTACAATAGAGGAGCCTTTGATTCCGGCTCCTGTATTAAAGTATTTAAAGTCTTTGAGGTGGTAGTTGCCAATGTCAGTCAAACTGGTAGCAAAAATACCAACTGCAATTTTTGTTGCTTTTGGAATAATCAAAAATGCTTCCGTATTAGGTTCCGACTTCGAAACTTCTAAATGTTCATCAAGGTAAAAGATGAGTGTCGGGTCATCATAAAGAGTGATTAAATCATTCTTTGCGATTGTTTGGATTTGATTAGGATTGATTTTTACGACTCTTTTGATATCTCGCTGTTCAATTGAAAACTGTTCGTTGTTGTTATGAGAGAAAAGGAGTAAGGGTTCCCTGTTGCTTAAATCCTCATAATGATGCTGTTTTTTATAATTTAGCTTTACATTTTTGTAGTGAACAGAATCGAATATGCGTGTGAACTCACTGATCCCAAAAGCATCCAAAATCAGTGAAACTCTACCGTCTCCTCTTACGGTGGCTCCAGAATAAATATGAATGTTCTTGATACTTGAGTGCATTGGGGAGATTACAACTTCCTCTGTACCTTTGATTTCATCCACAACTAATCCAAACCTCTCATTCCCTGCTTTGAGTACCACGAAAAAAAACATCTTTTCTCGTAGGTTTTTTTTTCTATCTAGTACCTGTTTCTGGTACAGTTGATTTTTTTTCATTAAATCAAAATAGTCGTGCTCGGTAAAAGGGTTCTTATTCTCTAAAACCTCTTGGAGCCTTATCAAAGGTAGGAGACTGTCTCTAACGCGAAAAACCTCTCTATGACCAACATAGTCGATTTTTGTAAATGCCTCTTTCTCAGTTAATCCTATGAGCTCCTCCAAATTAACCTGTGGGATTGCGAAAACTTGACTCAAGCAAGTAACGACAAGGCAAGGAATGATTGCAAGGGTTAAGGGTAGGCGAAGGAATATTTCTGTGCCTGCGCCTTCAATGCTCTTGACATCAATAGACCCACCCAGTTTTTCTATATTCATCCTCACTATGTCCATCCCAAAGCCACGTCCTGAGATATCTGAGACGACATCTGAGGTGGAAAATCCTGGGTGAAATATGAGCTGCATAGTGTCCTTTTGGCTCATTTTTGCAAGCTCATCAGGGCTCTTTATTCCTTTTTTAAGGGCCTTTTCTACCAACCTCTCGACGGAAATCCCCCTGCCATCATCTTTTATCTCAATATTAACTAATCCACCTTCATGAAAGGCTCGGATGAGAATTTCGCCTGTGGCACTCTTACTTGCTGCGGTTCTTGCTTTTTGATCCTCAATACCGTGGTCACAACAGTTGCGGATTATATGCATGAGTGGATCAGTAAGGTTTTCTAAAATTGTTTTATCTAATTCTACATCATTCCCTTCGGTTTTTAGGGCTATTTTCTTTCCGAGTTTAAGGCTCAAGTCGCGAACCATCCGCTCGTACTTTGTAAATATATTTCCAATAGGTTGCATCCTAGTGGCCATAATCTGGCCTTGAATTTCTGTCGTAATATTATCTAGTCGTTGAGTTGAGCTGCGAATTTTATCATCGGTACGATCAAGAATTCTTAGCTGCTGGTTTCTTACCAATACGAGCTCGCTTGCAAGGCGCATGAGTTGATCCAAAGTATCAACTCGAATCCTAACGGTTCTTGCTGCAGGAATACTGCCATGTTTTTCCGTGTTTTTAGTTAAATCTGGTCCTTTATCTTTCTGCTGTGGTTGTTTTTTATCATCGCTCTGATCATAAAAAAAAAACCCCACCCCAGGAATTAGCGGTAACCAACTCTTCAGAAAAGGTGGTGACATCGCATGAACGCTCATCAATACCAACTTTTTCTAAGCATACTTGTTTACTGAGTTTCGTGGCAAAAAGGACGTTTACCAATTTAGATTTCTCAATATCAGCATTTTGCTTTATGGGGACGACCTTGCCATCGATTATTGTTTGAACAATAACTCCATATTCTGAGAGTTGATTGAATACCTCAACAATGCTTGGCTCTTTTCTGATTTTTGGGAGTGAAATCTTAAGGTGAAAGAAATTGAAGCCTTTAGAGTTCCAATCAATCTTATAGTCTTTGAAGATAAAGGCTGGCTGAGTTGACGCTGTTTGCTGATTGTTTGGGTTTTCTTCCGTTAGCCATGCAACTTTTTCTGACTGGTCTATTTTTGATTTTTCATCCAGTTTTTTTCGATGGCCGATCTTATTGTTGATTTTTTTTAGAGATTGAAATAGAGACAGATAGGATTTCTTGTCCGGTTGGTCGCTTGCCACTGTTTGTAGGAGGTGGTCATTAGTCCTTAACAATAACTCTACTTTTTCTCGATCAATTTCTAATAGACCCTCTTTAAAGTAGTGTAATGTCGTCTCCATCTCATGGGCTAAGTGGGCAATTTCATTTAAATCAGCAGCAAATGCACTACCTTTTAGGGTGTGAACAACTCGGAAGATATGATCTACCATAGAGCTATTGTTAAGGTTTTTCTCCAAATTCAATAGCATTTTTTCGAGATTCTCGCAGTGTTCGCGAGCCTCTATGTTAAAGACCTCTCTCACTTCACGAGCAAATTTTTCTTCCAAGTCTTTGCTAACCAATTTACTACCATTGCTATGAATGCAAAAATTCTCAATCCGTCTTTTATCACAACATCGGATTTATATGATTTGCCTTTACTCTGAAACAGATGAAGCTAATCTATATGCCGTGGCATAAGATCCTAGAATTTCGTTGATTAAAAAGATGTTTTTTATTTGTGCAAATAGCTGAACTTAAAGAATCTTTTTTAAAGATCCGAAAACTAGTCGAGTCAGAGAGCAACCCGGAGTAAATGTGAAGATTAGCTTCAAAATCATCGTTAGCTATTTGCTCATAGCATTTATGCTTAGTGTGTCCTTTGTCTACGTGCATAGCTTATTTGTACATGTTAATGAGCTGAATAATGTTGAGAAATCACTGACAAAAGCTTCGGCTTATTTTGTGGAGATGGAATCTACCCTTTCCTTTCAGCAACATTTACTCCAATTGAAGCAAAATTCTGATGGCAAAAAAACCGACGGTGTCGCTCTCTTGCAGGAAAAAAAGGAAAAAATATTCGACCTCTTTTCGTCATTGAAGAATCTAAGCTTACCCAATGATTTTGTATCCAAGCTCCTAAGCTTAGAAACCAATTTGAAAAAATTTGAACAAGAATACATTGCTCAAATCAAACTATTTGAAAATTCCGTGATTACCGATCTAATCTTGAAACCCGCTAGGTATGAAAAAATTACCGAACTTGTCGAAGGCCTTAGTCATTACAGTAATGAAAAAATAGATGAGGTTTCAGGAAAAAGAAAAGCTCTTTTGGAAGAAATTGATTTGCATATTTTTTTATCTGTGTTTGTTTGCCTGACATTGAGCGCTCTGGTGGGTGTCTTCATGAGCTTTTACATAACTAAACCTCTTAAAACCATTGCCCATACCATAAAGAACATGGCGGAAGGAGAAGGTGATTTAACGCAAAGGCTCCACCAGGACCGTACCGATGAAATTGGAATGCTATCATTAGCTTTCGATGGATTTGTGGATAAGCTGCAAAAAGTCGTTATTGAAATCCGCAAAGGCGCCACGGAGCTCGCTTATTCAGCCGGAAAGCTATCAAATATTTCAGGTGAACTCGTAAAGTCTTCTGAATTGATGACCTCCCGGTCTGAAGACGTTACAGGCTCGACCAAGCAGATGTCCGTGAACATAGGGCATATGGCTTCTGCGGCTGAACAAATGAGCATGAATGCGACAGGGGTTAGCTCCACTGCTGAGGAAATGAGTATGAATATGGATGCTATGACTGCGTCGATAGAAGGGATGTCATCTGCAATTAATGAAATAGCCATTAATGCATCGGAAGGTGTGAAGATTAGCCAAGATGCCATGGCCTTGTCTCAGGAGGAGACCGATACTATGGAGTCGCTGGGCAATCGTGCTAAGGAAATTGGTCATGTAACAGATGTTATCATGCGAATCGTTCAGCAGACCAACCTTCTTGCTCTTAATGCTACCATTGAAGCGGCTTCTGCAGGTGATGCAGGTAAGGGCTTTGCAGTGGTTGCCAATGAAATCAAGGAGCTAGCAAACCAGAGCGCTGGCGCTGCGGAGGATATTGCAAACCGTATTGAGGGCGTGCAAGTGAGCACCGAAAAGGCAATCAGCGTTATTGCTAATGTAACGAAAAGTATTAGCAATATCACAGATTATGTAACAACCATTACAAACTCGGTTGAGCAACAGAACGCAACTGCCAACGAGATATCAAACAATGTTTCTCAGGCAAGTATTGGCATTACCAATATCGCCAATTCGATCGGAGAAATCGCTAAAGGAACCAACGATATTTCGCGAAGTATTACAGAAACTTCTGAAGATGCAAATGCGGTAGTTATAAATATTTCCGGTGTCAACATGGCTTCCATTGAAAGCACAGAAGGGTCTCGCAAAATCCAAAAAGAAGCAGAAGGCATGTATCACCTTTCTGGCCTGCTGCAAGGGACTGTTGAAAAATTCAGAGTTGAGGAAGACTTCCTTGATCATAAGGACGTCAATGAAAAGTTGATTAAAGTCACCCATAAGCCATCAGCAAACGGCAAAAAAGTTGCTTAAATGGTATGTTCAATGATGAGATGGATAATCATCTGGACACAAGTGTGATTTTGTAGTTGCCTGTGCAAGGTAGTCATGTGTTATCGAACCACTTATCACAAATATTTGAATAGATTGAAGGTTGAGAAACCTTTTCATCGCAAGTTAGGGTGGTCTTAACACACAAATTTCTATTGTTTGTGCGTGAGGGATGAGATGGCAAGAGTTTATGGGAAACAGCAAAAGTTTTTAATGGCTTTAGCAGGAGTTTCACTTGTCTATTTTGCATATTCATATTTTAAAGAAAACTATTATCAAAGGCCAAATAGAAAAGAATTATTTGTAGCTACCTGCATTGATGTTCTTGCTCTAGATGTTCAAGGTTGCAAGGACTTTATGAATAAATACGGAGTGTTCATCGATCGATAAGCCTCTCAAAATCCTTTTTTATAGGTACTTTCGGGTTGACTGGATTTCAACGGCTGAAGTACAGTGACTCTGGACAAGTGTAAGGATTAATAGAAAGCATGCCAGTTGACATGAGCTTTGCAGGCTAAGTTCATTCTTAAACTTCATATAGTACGTATTATGGGCTTCACAAGAAGTTTCTGTCTTGTGGGCCTTTCAGTTTCATTTTCATCGGAAACTATTATGATGACTAGACTATTTAAACGTTACTTGCAAATTCCTTTGATTAACAAACTCATCGCAGCATTTATCCTTGGTTCCTTTTTTGGAATGCTTTCCTGGTATGGTGAAGTTCAGGCTAATCTTTCGATGCAAGACGTGCTTAAAAACTATGTGAGCCCATTTGGAACCATCTTTATCCAAATGCTTAAAATGGTTGTCATTCCCATCGTGTTTTTCTCCTTAATTCAGGGAGCTAGTTCATTGCCTGTGTCAAAGCTAGGGCAAGTGGGAGGCAAGCTCATGCTCCTTTATCTAGTCTCCTCATTTCTAGCTGCAGTGGTAGGAATCCTTTTTGCGCTTGGTATGAATCCGGGCTCAGGAACGTCCTCTCAATGGCAGCATATGGTTGACATAGAGAATGCAAAGTCTATTGCAAGCCAGCCGGTCGCATCTTCTGGGATATTTGAGATCATTTTAAATATGTTTGAAAATCCTTTTAGCGCCCTGTCGAATTCAAACTTTTTAGGACTCATAGTCTTTGCAATTATGGTGGGCTTAGGCTTCAGTGCAGTAAAAGCTGAGTCTAATCGTAAGGAAGTTCAAGATGGGCTGAACTCATTGTTCAATGCTCTTGAGGTTGTCAATGCAGCTCTTTACAAGATGGTGACTTGGATTATGGAGTATGCTCCTGTTGGAGTGTTGGCGTTGACTATGGTGAATTTTGGGCTCTGTGGTCCTGCAATTGTAGGTCCTTATTTGAAGGTCGTAAGCGGAATTATATTCGGTATTTTCTTCATGATATTTGCGGTCTATGGTTTGTTGATCAAGGTGTTTACTAAAACCTCTCCTATGGTGTTTTTTAAACATATTAAAGAGCCTATGCTCACAGCTTTTGTGACCCGTTCAAGTGCAGCTGCTCTTCCCATTTCTATGGATGCAGCGGTCAATAAATTGGGAATTGATGAAGAGGTAGCGAGCTTCGCTCTCCCGATGGGTGCGACCATCAACATGGATGGGGTTTGTGTTCACCTTCCTATGTTTGCAATCTTAGCAGCTAATTTGTTTCAGATTCCTTTGGGGCCTTCAGAGCTCTTCGTTCTCGTGATCTCCACTGTGCTTGCAGCGATTGGTACTGGAGGGGTTCCAGGAGGAAGCCTTATGCTCCTCTTCATTGTTTTAGGTGGGTTAGGGCTTTCCGATCAGAATACTGCAGTGGTTATTTCACTTGCCTTAGGTGTCAACCCGATCCTCGATATGTTTGAAACCATGAACAATGTTGCGGGTGACTTGATGTGCACTTACTTAGTAGGCGGCAAAAACTCAAAGGTAGAGCAATCTTAAGCTAGCTTTATATTTTTGTTGAATTGTGCTTATTATAGGCCTTTGAAGGAAAGCAGGGTCAGTATGCCCCTATTTTTTGTGGCACAGACTGTCCTTCATTACTTTGGGATGTTGGTTGGAGTCAAAATCGCTGCTTTTCGTTGATTTGAATAATAAATAAATGGGGGTATTGAAAGTGGACGCTGCACCAGATTTGATGAATAAGATCGTTTCATTATGCAAGAGGCGTGGCTTCGTTTTTCAAAGCAGTGAGATTTATGGCGGTCTTAAATCCAGCTATGACTATGGCCCTTTGGGGGTCGAGCTGAAAAGAAATATTGCCCAGGAATGGTGGCGCAATATGGTTTATGAGCGCGATAATGTCGTGGGTATTGATGCGTCGATCATGATGCATACAGACGTTTGGAAAGCTTCTGGCCACTTAGCTAGCTTCTCAGATCCCCTTGTGGATTGCAAGAATTGCAAAGAGAGGTTTAGGGCTGATAAAGCTCCCAAGCACGAGCCAGGCACGATGATGAAGTACGTGCAAGGTGGCAAGGCAAAAGGGGAGGTGTTGGAAAAGCCAGTGGGTGAATGTGGCTATGTTTGCCCTCACTGTGGATCCCCTGACCTTAGTGATGAGCGTGAGTTTCGTTGCATGTTCCGGACCACCATGGGTCCTGTAGACCCATTGGGTGATTTTGTAGAAGAAGTTCATGGTCAAGACCTCAGCAAGGAAGAGTTTAAGAAAAAGCTGGCTGCCTACAGTGAGCAGTCTGCAGCATACTTGAGGCCAGAGACTGCCCAAGCAATGTTTGTACAGTTCCTAAATGTTCAGCAAACGACCTCTGCAAAAGTTCCTTTTGGGATTGCTCAACAAGGGAAGTCGTTTCGCAATGAGATCATTGTAGAGCATTTTATTTTTCGCTCTTGTGAATTCGAGCAAATGGAGATGGAGTTTTTCTGTGAGCCAGGAACGGAAGATGAATGGCTTACCTACTGGAAAAACGAGCGGATGGATTGGTATAAGGCCTATGCAAATAATCCGGAAAAATTTAGGCTCAGAGCGCATGAAGCAGATGAATTAGCTCACTACTCAAGTGCATGTTATGACATCGAATATGAGTATCCATGGGGCTGGGATGAGCTTGAAGGGGTTGCTTCACGTACTGACTATGACCTCAAAAAGCATGCTGAAGCTTCTGGAACCAAGTTGAGCTACTTCGACCCCAATAAGGTTGATCCTAAAACGAACAAAAAGGGCTGGCGTTATGTGCCCTATGTGATTGAGCCTGCAGCTGGTCTAACCCGCACCCTGCTTTGCTACTTACTGGATGCCTATCAAGAGGAAAGCTCCGTCGATGCTAAGGGCAAAGAAAAAACCCGAGTTGTTCTTAAGCTGCATCCGAAGCTGGCCCCATTTAAAGCTGCAATCCTCCCTCTTGTGAAAAAGGATGGACAGCCTGAGAAAGCCAAAGAAATTAGCAAAAAGTTTAGAGACTTGGGAGTCAATGTGAGCTGTGACGAAAATCAATCAATAGGTAAGCGTTACGCGAAGCATGATGAGATTGGGACCCCATTTTGCATTACAGTCGATAATGAAACTCTTGAGAATGGATCGGTGACTGTGAGAGATCGAGATACCACCGAGCAGCAGAGGGTTTCCATAGATGAAGCCATTAGCCTAGTGCAAGCAAAGTTAAGCCGATAGGCTTACGCCTCTTCTAAGGGGCTTTTCTTCCTACGATATAGGCTACCCAAGACTCGCACTCTTCTCCTGATTCAGTTTTGCTGAATACACCGTTTCCTTCTCCGTCCTCATCATTTCCTTCCCAGTAGGTGTGGGTTTCTGCTAAGCCAACTTCCTTTAGGATATCCCTGAGCTCGGGAATGGACCACATACGCCAGTCGTAGGTAAACACCCTTTCACGTTTTTTCTCACCATGGCGTTTAAAGTGAATATAGAATTTGGCGTGATTGTTTAGGGGGTCGTAGCTGTCTTGGTCCCAGAAATAGCTGAATTTTAAGTCTGTAAATTCAGTCTCTTCCTCATTTGCTTCGCAACACTTGCCCCCTCCAAAGCAATCAAGTACGAAAATGCCTCCAGGGTTTAGGGAGTCGGCAACTTTCTGGAAGTAGCGTTTTAGAGTTTCCCTGTCTTTGAAGCAAAAATAACTAAAATTGAGTGCACAAACGATATCAGCACTCGGTAAGCCCTCTTCTGATAGCACGTCACGCTCAATGAGTGTGAGCCTCTCTTTTTCTGCTTCATCTAGCTCACTAAAGTATTTTTCTTTCCCGTAGCCGATAGGCTCTTGGTCGATATCGAGGCCAATGGCAAGGTGCTCTGGTGAAAACTTGACCCATTCGCAGCACAGCGCAAAAGTTCCGCAAAAATCCTCGCGCAAAATAGCAGGCTTTTTCCCAGACAGTTCTTGATATGCATTTTTTAGAAACTCAACGTCAGCTTCAGGGGATTGAACTGACTCTTTATACAATTCATACTTGTCGAATGGAGGATGGGTGATGGACTTTTTTTTCATGTTTTGCTTTCTACTCTGGCGGCGCAACGTTCGTTCCTTTCACAATTATCTAAGGAATTCTAATTTTTGGCTTTTTCCTCTTAGTCGCAGGGTTCTGATCTGATTCATCCTCTGCTTCCAAGTAGTAGAGAGCCATTCTACCAATGGTTTGCACTAAAAATGCACCACTTTTTTCGGCAAGCATTTTGGCTGTACTTGTGAACTCTTCCCTCTCCTCGCACTGGATCCTGACTTTGATAAGTTCATCGACCCTTAGGTTTTCAGCCATTTGTTTGAGTAGTGCAGGAGTCACTCCTTCTTTTCCAACCCATAATACAGGTGAAAGCTCGTGGCCAAGGCCCTTTAAATACTTAATTTGCTTCTGTCCCAAGGGGTTCATAAAAATCTCCGTTATTTATATATCTTAGCTCTAATGATCCTTACCGCGTTGGGGGCTTGTTGAGCGTGGCAGTCTATAGATACTCAGCAAGGATAGCAAGCATGAAAATTGCCATGCCTGATACTTGTTTAAGTGCATGAAATATCTTGGAAATATTCGCTTAAGGAAGAGGTAGGAACTTTCGATAATAATCCATGACTTTATCGATGCGGGCAGGAGGCAGGAACTCAGAGGACTCACCATCTAAACTGAACCAATAAGATCCGTATGTGTAGGTTCCTGATGCGATTAACGAGTATTTCAAGCTTAGGCAGTGGCAGCCTGGGACCTCGTTGAGCGTGAAGGGACGGCAAACCACGTGTTCGCCCCATTGTTTGAAGCGACCTAATTTCGCTTGAGCACTCTCAGCTTGAATTCAATAAGAAAATGCAAAATTAATCTTGCCGTCCAAAATTCAAAGAAAAATTGTACTTGAAAAAAATA
>JABSRF010000115.1 GCA_013215275.1 Oligoflexales bacterium
ATCCGTTTCTACCAAAATATAGCGTTCTGATCACACATGAATAGTGGGTAGAATATTTATTTGGAGTTACCTTACTGTTCCCACTTCGAATGAGTAGCTTTAGGTAGCTATAGTTGAACGGTAGGCTTGAAAGCTCAGTTAGCTGCATGTATGATCAGATTTTAGAAGTGCTCCACCTTCGGGGCCATAAATCTGTGGCGGATTCTTCCTAAGGAATCATCATGACTGCAAAATTTGTTGCCTTTGTACTTGCTTTGACCACGATGTTTAAGATGGTTGACCTCTTTGCCATCGAACTTTCCCTTGATCCTAAAGATTGCCACCACATTGATTTTGAAGATATCAAAGCGACTGAGTATACCTATGACAAGCAGAATAAAGTTTTAAGCGCGAAAGTAAATCAATCCTCTTCAATCTTAGTGATTCCATTTAAATCGATTGAAAGTATCAAACAGGTGCACTTTGAGTGGAAGGCTAGCGGTAAGTTACCTTCAGTTGAGTTAGCGAAATTAAAAGAAAAAGAGGGTGACGATGCAGTTCTTAGGGTTGGGCTTCTCCTTCATGGAGAGCCCCCAATGTTTTCCTTTACTGCTCCTGCATGGCTGAAAAAGGTTTCAAATATTTTGAAGCACCCAAGTGATAAGTTGCTTTATTTGGTTGCAGGGCCCAAACAAGGGTTGAGCTGGACTAGCCCCTATAGCGACACTATCGAGCAAATTGCTGTTGCTACAAAACCAGGTAAGGACCTATGGCAACTTAGCGAGCATGCCTTTAAAGATCCCATGAAGGCAGTTGGTGTTTGGATCATTGCCGATGGAGATAATTCAAAAGTTAGCTTTCAAACAGACCTTAAAAACTTAAAATTAAATTAAATATTCAAAGTATAAGTCACCTATTAAATTTGCTTTTGCCTATGCATAAGCTATAATATGAATATGAATCGATTTTGAAATTGGGAGCTATCTATGGCTTTTGATAAGGAAAACATCAATATTTTGGTTGTTGATGATGATGAAGATATTCTTGAAGCTACGAAGATGGTTCTTGCTGACGAGTATCATTTTCCGAATATTTCCCTAATGGATCATGCTGAAAAAGCCCTCGAATTTCTGAGAAAAAATCCGGTCGATATTATTTTTTCAGATATAAAAATGCCTGATATGGATGGTATTGACTTTCTTAAGACGATTAAGAAAGAAAATCTTTTTTACCGAGTTTTTGTATTTATAACCGGCCAAGCCAGCACACAGTCGGTAATCGAAACCGTAAAGCTCGGAGTTTTTGATTATATTGAAAAGCCATTTGATGACTCCTTCAACGAGTGCATTCAGAATATTTGCCAATTCTTGAGCGCTTCTGATGTTCAGAGCAAGGAGTTCTTGGATTATGATAATATCAACAAAGCCATTTACGAGTTAGGTGCTAGCTTGGAAAACCTCAAAGGCAATCTTATGCTTAAGACTAGCTCTAGTATTTTGATACGTAACTCTAACTACCTACAAAATGTAGCTCAAACACTTAGCGCTGAAGCCGGCGAATTGCTTTCTACTGCCTTGAAAATTAAATTAAAACTAAGATCTGAGCCGGTCAAAGAGATAGAATTAGCTCATGGAACCTTAGAAAAAATCCGCAAGTGCCTCACTCAAACCTAAGCCCACTCTAGGGCCCCATAAGACTAAAATCACCTTGTTATGTCGTTGATATTATGAACTAAAAACAATTGATGTTTGTTTTTTCGATTTGCGTCCGATTGGGTATTTAGTAGCCAAGATCGGGAAATACAAAGTTGATGAATGAACCAATTTTTAACTAAATAATGAGTCATGAAGAAGATAATTATTTGTATTTTAAGCACCGGAATGATTGTTTTAGCCTTTTCAATCTCAAGCCCAACCAGAAGTGAAAGTTTGCGGCATGCCAAGACCAAGTCTTGCCCAGTTGGTATGGTCCTCGTCGAGTCGCCAGACAATAGGGTTAGGATTTGCGTTGATAAGTTTGAAACCTCTGAAAAAAATCTTTTTGCAAAAGCAGTTCCATTTTCAAATCAGAACTACTACTCTTGCCAGAAGCTTTGTGCTAGGAGCGGCAAGCGTTTATTGAGCCACAAGGAATGGCGTGTTTCATGCTTAGGTACCATTCCAGAAAAATGTAATAAGTATAGAAAGCACCCAGTCGTTAAAAGAATTTTTATGAATGGTGCTTGGGTTTATAATGGAAAAAACTGTAAGTCGAAGGAGAATGCTTGGGGGACTTGCTTGCAGGACCCGAGTATTAACCGGATGGCGAACAGTCTTGCTTCCAACAACAAGTTCGAGCAATGTGTTTCCAAGTATGGTGTGGTTAACATGGTAGGAAATTTAGGTGAATGGGTGAGTGACGTAAGGGTCATTGAAGGAAAAGCATATGGACGATTTAACGGAGGTTTGTACGCGCAAAAGCGATCCTCCTGTGGCTATACAACCACAGCACATTCTTTAGATTATCGAGATTATTCGCTTGGGTGTCGTTGCGCCAAAGATCTTGATACTTGAACAACGAGTTGCTCTGTGCGCTCAACCTTTCTCCTCCTAGCAGAAAATTTCCTATGTTAACAGAATAGCTAATTTTTCATTTTTACGCGGGTGCGTAGCATCCGTGCTTAGACAATCTCGAAGGAGGAGGTCGCCTAAGCCCTGCTGCGCAGGGGGCGATGATCACCAGTGTCATTGTCACGCGGGCGCGTAGCAACTGCGGTTAGACAATCTCGAAGGAAAGTGCTTGAAGGGAGGTCGCCTAAGCCTGCTGCGCAGGGGCGATGACTATGGCCCCACAACGCAGGGGCGATGACTATAGCCCTACTACGCATGGGTTATGACCAGAGACCCAGTGATTCTTTTCAATCGAAGGGATTCCAATTTCAATGTATGGAAGTTAAAATTATGTTTGAATTAGCTTAGAGGAGGGGACCCATGAATAAAGCGCAACTCATTGACACTTTGGCTGTTAAAGTGGGGAGCAGCAAAGAGAAGGCAAATCAGTTTATCAGCGTTTTTACGAAGCTGATCGAGGATGCTCTTGCCGATAAGCGGGAAGTTAAAATCGTTGGCTTTGGATCATTTGCAACTCAAAAACGAGCTGCAAGGTCAGGGAGGAACCCTAGCACAGGGGAAAGGATTCCATTTCCAGAAAAGTTGCTACCAGTTTTTAAGCCAAGCATCAAATTAAAAGAAAAAATTCATTAAAATTCTGTAAACAATAACAAAAAATCCTGTCTTTTTTTTCTTCCTAAAAATTTTGATAACAGATGGTTAATTGTTAAATCTTTTTTAATGTTGTGATAGTCTGCCTTTCACATGCATGAAGACGAAGACTAATTATATCAAGATAGGTAAGGATCCTTTATGGGAACTATATTACTCAAGCGAATATTAATGGTGTTGCTTGCATGCTCTATAAATTCGTTCAGTATATATGCTTTCGCTGCTGATGCAATTTCTGACCTCGAAAAACGGGTAAAGCATGATCCGTCCTCTAGTCAAGTAGTCTATGCGAGTCAGATTTTAAGTGATAAAAGGTTGGGAAAAATAAAGCTTAAGTCGTCACATTTAGTGAAAGCAGAATACCTTTATCAAACAGCAAAAAACCAAGGCTTATTTACTGAAGACGAACTTTTTAAGTCTGACTTTGTAGACCTTGTCAGAGCTGTGAGTTATATCAGATCAAAACAAAAAAGACGTCTGTTTTGGTCTTCGAAGTACACCAATACTTATGTTCACCCTAGTGATGGAATTACAAAAATACCAATACAGTTTTATGAGAATAAGCATGTTTATATTCATTTTAAAAACTTCGATCGGAACAAAAAGTTTGGAGGTTATAAAACCTTTTCAAGAAGCATTGACTTCGACTCTGGAAAAGTCTTTGCTAGCTTGGTTGCTCCAATCCTGAGAGAAAAAGACAAAACAGCATTTTTGCGTGAGCTCAGTATCCAATTGGCTCTGAGTGGATTGAGTCATGTGCTCAGCTTTCGTGATGTCGGCCTATACCAAGGGTACCGCAAAGGGAAGCTTCTCCATAAGGTTACCTTTCAGACAGAGCTTTACGAGGCCGACCTTTCACGTTTGTATACGAACAGTGTGCCTGTGGAATCTATGGCTGATATCATGTTGCAAGCTAGCAGAGCGATCTTTCAAATGCATCAAATGGGTTATATTCACCGAGATATCAAGCCTGCTAATTTTTTTGTAAGAAAGGCGAGGGGCCAAATCCAATTGGTTATCGCCGATTTTGGCCTTAGCCAATTAGCTTCAGGCCCTGGTTTTGGGAAACATTTGGCTGGTACCCGGGGGTATATGGATCCAAATATTAGCTTAAATCATGTTGAAAAAAAATGGACCTGCAAGTCGTTTGAAGAGTGTCAGCTAGCAGATATCTACTCTTTAGGAATCAGTTTTTATAGCCTAATCAAGGGGCGTAACAATAACCTCAAACAAATTACCAATAAGATCAATCATATTGCCCTTCCTAAAAACAAGCAGAACCCACCCTCTACTCAGTGGATTTATCAGTATATAAAGGAACTAGACGAAGCTTATCTTATTGCTGCACAGTCACTTTCTGCAAGTGAGGGGCTAGATAATGAAGGCCTATGGTCCTTAGAAAAACTAGCATGGAGCATGGTAAATCCTGACCCTCAAAAACGTCCGTCTCTAAGAGTTCTTATCGATTCCCTTGAGCAAATTAATGCTGGTCTGAGGGCCGATGCTGCATAGGATTGAAGTTTAGGCTTTTTGTTATTGCGATGAACCCATCTAAGATAGTATCTTGGATGAGCAATTGCCATACATTAGCTTAGGGAGCGGAAACGACATGGACTTAGTTCAGTTTGAAAAATTTTGTCAAAGCAAAACTCCACCTGCAATCCATGACTTAGATGATTATTTCGATAGCCTACTACCATTGACCACGAAAGACATGATTGGAAATTGGAAAGGTGGATATTTTCCAACTGGATCTTCCTTCGATAAGTATCTAAAAAAACGCCCAATATTGCAGTGGTATGGAAAGCGTTTTAAAGATGAAAATACCGTGAATGCCTTGATGATGAAAGCAGGCCGTAAGGTGTTTCCTGTGCCAATCATGGGCTCTGCGGTTATTCGTCGGTGTGAATTCAGGGGAAAAGTTTCCGTCGCAATGATTTACAACTACCTTCCCATCATTGATCACTTCCGTAAGGTAGATGACAGTACCCTCATGGGAATCATGACCTTAAAAGAACGAACTGAAGTATATTTTTACTTGCAGCGAGTCAAGGAAGAGGTTGTTTACCACTGATTAATACTATGACTTAGGAAAGACTATGAACGTAGCATCTTTTGTCCCCAAACAAAAAACTCTGATGGGCCCCGGTCCGTCTGATGTTTCTAGCCGAGTTCTTCAAGCTATGGCTAAGCCCACTATTGGGCATTTGGATCCAGATTTTGTTGGTTTTATGAACGAGGTACAAAGTCTTTTAAGGTACGCCTTTAAGACAGAAAATGAGGTGTGTTTTCCAATATCTGCGCCAGGATCTGCAGGAATGGAGGCATGCTTTGTCAACCTCGTTGAGCCTGGTGAAGAGGTTATCATTTGCCAAAACGGTGTTTTTGGTATGCGAATGCAGTCGATTGTAGAAAGGATTGGTGCAAAGCCTATTCTTGTCAAGGATGACTGGGGTAAAGCGGTCGATCCACAAAAGGTGGAGGATGCTTTCAAAAATAATCCCAATGCCAAATTACTGGCCTTTGTTCACGCAGAAACATCAACGGGAGCTTGCAGCGATGCGAAAGCAATTGCAGCAATCGCTAAGCAAAACGATTGCTTAAGCATTGTGGATACCGTGACTTCCTTAGGAGGGTGTCCTTTGGAGGTCGATGGGTGGGGCCTTGATGCCGTCTACTCGGGTTCCCAAAAATGCCTATCTGCTCCCCCAGGTTTGTCTCCTGTTACCTTTAGTGAGCGGGCGGTCGCCAAATTGAAAGCGCGTAAAAGCCAAGTGCCAAGCTGGTTTCTAGACTTCAATCTCGTTTTAAATTATTGGGATGATAAAGAAAAAACCCGTTCATACCACCATACTGCCCCTGTTAATGCCCTTTATGGTTTACGCGAGTCATTAGTGATTCTTCAGGAAGAAGGATTAGAAAGCTCCTGGAAGAGGCATCGTGAGCGTCATATAGAGCTGCGAGAAGGCTTGGTAAAAATGGGTTTTGAGTTTCTTGTCGCAGAAGGGGATCGGCTTCCTCAGTTGAACGCAGTTCGCTTACCCGCTGGTGCAGATGATGCGGCGCTTCGTTCCTATCTGCTTGATAACTTTCAGCTTGAGGTGGGTGCTGGCTTAGGACCTTTGGCTGGCAAAATATTGCGGATTGGCCTCATGGGATATGCGGCCAACAAGAAAAATATCGCAATATTGCTGGGGGCACTGGACTCCTATTTTGCGGATTCACCTCGTTGAATGCCGCCTTTAGTATTCCTTCCTTTGCTCATACGTCCAAGCTTTGGTCATTTTATACATGCGTACATCTTCGCGCATAAAAATGGTTTTGCTCCCTTGAATAAGATACAATTTAAGCACTCTCTATGGATCAAATATGGGTAAGTGCTAGATGGAAACAATTAGCAAAAAGAATCGGTTCCGCTGTTTTATTGAAAATGACCGCGTGGCTGCTCATGGTATTATGACCGACACAACAAATTACTTTATGCTTGACGACCTTATCGACGAGACTCTCGAGATTAGCCTCAAAGATGTGGAGCGAGCTAGTTGGATTGGTTTGGTTAATTTTGGCAAATACCTGAGCAACAAGCAAAAAAAGTTTGTTCTATTTGAAGTCCCGTACAGAATATTTAGGCACTCACGGCTTTTGACAAAATACATACAGAACGTTGATGTAAAAAGCGTTTATATTGACCTCTATGCTCTCGGAGACCTTGAGAAAAAAGAATGTGACCGATTGATTTCAGATCATGAAATTACAGCGCTCAGACTTGAAGGCCCATGCCTGAAGGATGACTCGCGTAAATTGTTTATTCCTGAGCCAATTGAGTACCTCAATCTGGCCTCTTGTAAAAAAGGGGTGCAAGTCAGTTTTCACCCTGTGTTAAAGTGGACAAAGGAAGAGTTTGATGAACTGATTTTTTGGTACAAACTTCAAAAATTCACAGCTGAACCCATCGACTTGATGCAAGATATGCATCGAACCCAAAATTATCAGATCTTTAACTCGCTGGATAAAATACGGCGAGTTATCACAAGTTTTGAGTCAGTCTTTGATAAGGAGAAAACCACTAAAACACGAGAGTTTAAGGATTTTGAAAACTGGTTTGATCGTGAGATGCTCGAAATTTCAAATGTACTCAACAAAATCTATAATAAAAGCGATTTTGCTAGCCGGGTCATATTCTTTCATTTATTTTTCGATAAAGCAAAGATTGTAAAGTCTGTGTACCATAAGATGTTAGCCTCTTCTTCAGAAATTGTTGAGTTTGTTCGAATTAGCTCAGCAGTTGAAGGGCTTGGTTCGAAAGGAACAAGACAGTTTATTAAGATGGATTTATGCAAGTACTTTCATGAAGCCCTCGATCGAGTTTCTAAGGATGGCAAACTGCAAGAAAAATTTGAGGAAATTAAAGACAAGTTCAATATACTTGATCTGACGTCAGAGGATGAGGCCTTCGATCTAAAGGCATACTTGAGCAATGCGATAGACACGATTGATGAGGTCATGGTGGATGAAATAGTGACCTATTTTCAGGGTTTTGATTTGCTGAACCAAGTGATACATCATCGTTTTAATGAGGCTGAGTATGTGATTGACTGTATCGATCTCCTCAGCGAAGGCAAAATGAATAACAAAGAATTTCAGGCCAGTATTCTTAAGACAATGGAAGCATCTCTGGTCACAGATCAAGAGAACAGTACCTTCAGTTTTTTCTTTCCAAACCGTTAAACAAATTTTCAACCTTTGTATATTTGGTTAAGCTTTAGTTCTAGGAAAATATGATCCTGATTATATTTGATAGAGTTTAAGCTGGGACTCAGGTTCATGTCGCCACCAATGTATAGATCGGGAAGTGGGAAGCGTAGGTTGGTTAAAAAAGCTTTAATGTTTTTATAGGCGATATGCCTTATGACAGTTAACTTGATTGCTTGAGGCAGGATAGTCCACATACTGATCATCCCTAGTATCTTGTTTACAAACTTATCATTCCTTTTAGGTAAAAAAGCCATATCGCTACTTAATTTATGGAAGCGGAAATAGATCTCTCCATCAGCGTTGATATCAGGGACAAAATGAAAATCTATGCTTAAACGGGTTGGATATATTGGCTTATTTGAGACCAATAAGGAAGCAGAGACATCTTTTATTGAAATTAAAAATTTGCTATTAACTGAATCCCAGCGAATTACAGGGGCGGACTCAAACTTAATATTTAGATCTCGTGCATCTTCAATGAGAATGTCTTTTTCCTTAAAATCCACCTGTATTTTTTCAAACTGCTTACTTTTGTATAAATAGTTCATGTAACGGTTAAAAAAACGAATAGGAAGAATGAACCTAGCATGAAAGTTGTCAACTTCTTCCTTTTTCGATTTTAAATTCAAATCTTCAAAAAACGTGGTCAGCATCATGACCGAAGACAAAATTGACGTGGCATGATTAGATTTTTCGCAATAAATACAGTGGTTACGAATCGCATTCAGCAAGGATAACACATACTCACTAAATTCAGACGAGGATGTTTTTATCAAGGATTTAGAAATTTTCCGCCATTCAATATGGTAGCTTTGAAGCATTCGGACAGCTTGCTCACTCTTTGCTTTCGGTATGAGTTTCTTAGCGTTTAATTTAATTGATTTCAAAATATTGAGCAGGCCACCAATCACAAAGTGCTCATTAGCTGAATAGAGTTTTCCGTGTCTTACGATATCCCTAAATCCGGGTGGCTCATTATCATTTCCTAATAGGAATAATGACATAGCATAGGGCTGATCAACCATGTTGTCTTCTTGCTCATCTCGCCTCAATTCGAGCTTTAAGAAGGTGCTACGTTTGGACTTCTCTAGGCTGTCGTTAGTTTTATCGAAGATCGTTTTGATTTCATCTTTGACCAAGGGAAGTTCATCGCTAAAGTCACGGTCGATAACAGAAAGGATTTCATTTAAAAAGCAAATGACGTAGTAAGAGTAAATATTATTGTTTTCCAAATATTTTCGATATTTTTTGACGTATTTATGTATTTCGCGGGCCTTGTTTGGTTCTGGGTGATTTTTGTACTCAGAGAGCATATCTCTAATTTTGCTTTGAATCCTCTCATTATTACTAAAGTCAATCTGACCATTTAAATCGATATTTGGAAGGCTCAACGAAATAAACTTTTCAAGAAAATAACGTAAGGATTCATTGTCGTTAAGCTGCGAGCTGAGAGCTTCCTCAGCCGGTGCGAGTGCAAATTTGTTTATTGAATCTTCGACAAGTTTACCAAGTATTTGAGTGTTTAATAGTGAGTCATCAAACTGATAGCCATTGTCATTGTTTCTAATCTGAAAAAAGAAGGAATCATTGCTTGCTAGCTTGATACTAGATTTGGAGTAGTCAACGAATACCAAGGAGTCAGGCCCACCCTCAGTATTTAGGGTGACGTTTAAATGAATCCATGACAAAAGGTCTGGGTGGTCTCTTAAGCCAAAATTTACAGAAAATGTAATGGGCATATTGAAATAAGTGAGCACCAGCTTAGCGTCAATACTTAGGCTTTTGATAGGAAGAGAAATAACGCAATTACGGCTTAGGCATTTTACTTGTGTATTGCTAAGCTCCATTTGTGAGATCTTAAGGTCTTTTAGGTCGACCAAGGTCCCGGGAAGTAGGCTAGCGTCATTTTCCCTTTTATAGAGCTGCATATCGTCAATTTCAATCGTCTTTATGAGAGAACTAACTTCATTTAGGTTTACGTTTAAGTATTTTTCAACAAATGCCGCCAAACCATTTGGGGATACTTGGATATTTCCAGTAAATCCTAAATGAAGGTTTCTCTCTATATTTGCATGCAAGGAAGCTGTGCAAATATAGCTTGAAAGCCACACTAAAGCAAATAAACGTACCACTCTTATTGCCCCTGTGTATTACCCTTGACAATTGTATGTAAAAAACCACCAAAGGCAGATTTGTCGATCTGGTCGATTCTTTCCCCTAATGCTTCATCTAACTGTTTTGTTCTGTCTTCGAATGCTTCGTCAAACTGTTTTGTTCTGTCTTCGAATGCTTCGTCAAACTGTTTTGTTCTATCTTCCAAAGCTTGATCCAATTGGTCGATGCGATTTTCAATTTTTTCATCAATGCTTTCAAAGATTTCTTGGTCGAATTTTCCTAGTGCGTAGTCATAGCATGTCTTGAATATCGAGCCTGAAAAACTTAAAAGGTAGGTTGTCATAACTCCGAGACTTGCAGCTCTAACTCCATCCATACATACTTCTGAGGCGGAGTGATCTCGATCATAGGATGCAGAAAACAGGTAACAACCTGAGTTCGACACTTAAGATCATGAAATATTGAGATAAATACGGTAAACTCTAGCCTCAATTTGTTGAATTTTT
>JABSRF010000116.1 GCA_013215275.1 Oligoflexales bacterium
AGAAACTTCACATGAAGTTGAGCAATATTTAGACAGGAATATGCAATTGGCGATATAATTCTGTCGAACTCAGGTTACTAGGCTTGCTTCCCCCAAGCATCATGCTTTTATCACACACGATATCTGACTTTTTGACAGGAATTAAAATATTGTTGCAGTCAACTTTTCAAAACACCACTAGAAAGCAAAATGCTGTGATTAATTCCTTAACGATGTGTTCAGCTAGGGTTCGTGCTGATGGGATTGGAGCTTTGGTAAAGGAAAGGAAGCATTTGACATACGACCTCCTAAGGGATGGAGTGTCTCTCATCATTAACAACTTCACACCCGAAGAGATAAAGCATAACCTTCATGCAAAAATAAATGCTAGACAGGCTCAGATGGCTTTAGCAAGCAACCTATTTGAGAACATGTCTAAGGTTTCCCGTGGTGTTGGAATGATCGGTACTCTTCTTGGCCTCATAGCAATGATGTCAAAAATTTCTGATCCTTCAACCATTGGCGCCGGCATGGCTCTTGCCTTGATTACCACCTTATATGGTTTGTTGCTAGGAACTATTTTATATGCACCTTTCGGAGAAAAAATTGCGATAGAAGCTGAAAAGATTTACGAGTTAGATCTGCTAACCATGGAAGGAGTTCTTACATTAAAAGGCAAAAAATCGAGTGTTCACCTTAAAGACATCATGAAAACATATGGAAAGAAAGATGTAGGGGATTCCAAAAATTCACCTAAGAGAGCTGGAAGATGAACGATCACACACAATCTGGCTCTGATGAACCAAAGAATAAAAATCCTAAGAAAAGTGAAGCGCTATGGCTGATGTCTTTTTCAGATATGTCCCTAGTGCTCTTGTGTTTTTTCGTTTTAATGCTTTCGACGATGAAGCCAGATAAGGAAAAATTCAAGCATATCAAAGAGGGCATTACTTCAGAAAAAAAGGTAAAAAAAACAGATAGCGTTAAGTCAATCGCAAGGCAATTAAAGAAGATTATTAAGAAAAAAAAGTTGGAAAATGCTGCATCCATCACCCATGACTCGGATGGCTTGCATATAGAGTTCAAAGATGGGCTTATGTTTAATGCTGGGTCAGCAGGCCTCAAAAAGCAGAGCCTAGCGACAGTACAGGAAGTCATGCGAGTGATAGCAAAAATCAACTCTGATTATAAAATCAACATTGAAGGGCATACGGATGATGTGCCTTTTCGTGGCTCCCAGTTTCATAATTGGGAGTTAAGCGCTGATCGAGGTTTCAGCATCATGAAGCAGCTGCAACGGTTGGGAGTGCCTGATAATCGTTTGTCGGTAACAGCGTACGTTCATACTAGGCCAAAAGTGCCTTATGTTGGCCTCAAAGGTAAGCCTTTAAAATTGGCTCGAGCAAGCAACCGGTGCGTCGTTATTTGGCTAGAATAATCAGTATGTTGAACTATGAACCAAGGCTGTTGGGCTTGACAGAAAACTTTGGGAACTTATAGGTTTAGAGTGCGTTAGAATCGATCTTAGCGTAGGGAGAAATTTTTGGAAAAACATTTTAGGGAAGTTTTTCAAGCAAGCCACGAAGAGCAAGGGGAAGGGCCTGGGTCAGGTACTGCGGTCATTTCGAGGTCGAAGACAAAAATAAAAGAACCTTCCCTATACAAGGTTTTCCTGCACAATGACGACTACACCCCCATGGACTTTGTCGTCGGAATACTGGAAACAGTATTTAACTTTGACAATGTGAAGGCAAACAAAATTATGCTGGACGTGCATCACAAAGGCTTAGGTTTATGTGGTGCTTATCCTTATGAAATAGCAGAAACCAAGGTTGCCATCGTGACCGACAGTGCGAGAGAGCATGAGTATCCATTGAAGTGTTCCATGGAAAAAGACTAGAATATCTATGACTCTCGTCCTGTTCACCAAACTTATTCGAGGTGATAATGATCAGTCATAGCTTAGAAGTTAGTTTGAACATAGCAGTCCAAGTCGCGCAAAAAAAGCATCATGAGTATGTTGGGATTGAGCATATTCTTTTTGCCCTGCTCGATAATCCCGAGGCTAGAAAATCAATTCTAGCATGTGGTGGAAGCGTCGAGGAAATTAGACAGGACCTAGAGTCATTCTTCGAAAATAAAGTTGAAGCCCTCCTTAAGCAGAAAAAAGGAAGTCCACAGCCGACCTTAGCCTTTCAAAGAGTCTTGCAAGTTGCAGCTCAGCATGTGATTTCTGCAGGCAAAGACAAGATCTTTGGAGATAACCTGTTGATTGCTATGTACTCAGAGAAGGAGTCTCACGCAGTCTACTTCCTCGAAAAACAGGGGATTTCTCGCTATGATCTTGTTAATTTTGTGTCGCACGGGAGCATTAAGGAAGGCATTGATCCTAGTGTGCTGGATTCAGAAACGGATCACCATGGCAGAGAAATTGCTCGCTTAGCTTCGGGGAGTGAGCCTGAAGAGCAAGCGGAAGAAGAAGATAAAACAAAAACTAAATCAAACTCTGATCCCGAAAAGAAAAAAAAGAGCTTATTAGAACAATGTACGGTTGATCTCTGTGAAAAAGCTAAAATTGGCAAGATTGACCCTCTAATTGGCAGGGAGCATGAAATTGAGCGCACCATCCAAGTTTTATGTAGAAGGCGTAAGAACAACCCACTCCTGGTGGGAGACTCAGGGGTAGGAAAAACAGCAATCGCTGAAGGCCTTGCCCTGAAAATTACTCAGAGTGAGGTGCCTGAATTTTTGAAGCCATCAAAAATCTTCTCGCTTGAGATGGGAACGCTCCTTGCCGGAACCAAATTCCGAGGGGATTTTGAGCAGCGTCTGAAAGGTCTGATTAAGGAATTACAGACTCAGGAGCACTCAATACTATTTATTGATGAGATTCATACCATTATGGGAGCCGGCGCTGTGAGTGGTGGCTCCCTTGATGCGTCCAATATACTAAAACCTTTTCTTTCCAATGGAGAGGTGCGCTGTATTGGTTCCACAACCTATAAGGAATATAGGCAGCATATCGAGAACGACCATGCCATGAGTAGGCGCTTTCAGAAAATCAGCGTCGATGAACCTAGCGTTGCTTCTACCATAAAAATTCTGAAGGGCCTTAAACCAAAATATGAACAGTATCATGGTGTGCGTTATTCCAATGATGCCATAAGAGCAGCTGTGGAGCTTTCTCATGTCCACCTGAAAGATCGGCGATTACCAGACAAGGCAATCGATATTATTGATGAGGCGGGAGCAGCATGGAAGGCAAGTGGCAAAGATTTGGCAAAGCCTGACAAAAACCTAGTTGGGCTTGCAGATATAAAGTCGGTCGTTTCTAAGATCGCTAGGATTCCAGAGCAGCGTTTATCAAGCTCTGATCGACAGAATCTGAAAGATCTCGGAGAAAGCCTCAAAAAAGCCATATTTGGTCAAGACAAAGCAGTGGATGCCCTAGAGAGGGTCATTCGGATGGCTCGGTCTGGCTTGGGGAAAGAAGACAAGCCAATAGGTAGCTTCCTGTTTTCTGGACCAACCGGTGTGGGTAAGACTGAGTTGGCAAAACAGCTTGCTAAAATCATGGGCATCAATTTTGTGCGATTTGATATGTCAGAGTATATGGAAAGGCATGCAGTATCGCGATTAATTGGAGCGCCACCAGGTTATGTTGGCTATGATGAAGGAGGTCTCTTAACGGATGCTATCAACAAGAATCCTTATACAGTCTTGCTTCTCGATGAAATCGAAAAAGCGCACCCGGATGTCCATAACATCTTATTGCAGGTGATGGATCACGGGACTTTAACCGACAGCAATGGACGCCAAACTGACTTTCAAAATGTGATTATTATCATGACAACCAATGTGGGTGCTGCTGAGCTTTCAAAAAAAGGCATTGGATTCAGTGATGATCAGGTGGAGGAAGGTCGGGAGCATGGAGCCATAAGAGGTGCTTTTACTCCAGAATTTCGTAACCGCTTGGATGGCATTGTCTCGTTTAACCCTCTTGCTGAAAAGGTAATGCTGAAGATTGTTGATAAGTTTCTTATGGAAATTGAAACAAAGCTAAAGTCTAAAAGGGTCTCCTGGGAAATAAGCCTCGCAGCAAGGAAATACCTCGCAAAAGAAGGGTATGATCCTGCCTATGGTGCTAGACCCTTGACTAGGGTGATCGATGACAAGGTAAAGCAAGTTATTTCCGAGCAACTGCTTTTTGGCAAGCTTAGTAAAGGGGGGCACGTTAAAGTAGATTGGGATGAAAAAGGGGGGAAGCTAGAATTCAAGTACTCTAAATGATGCTTGCAGCACTAAAAAAGGTATTCTTTGTAGAAGCGAGCGACATTTTAAGGCGAGATACCACTAAAACTATTTCTATTCTAGACCTACCTGAGCCTCCCTTAAGGCTAGATCCGCGCTATGCCAACGCTGGGTTTAGAGACTTACCCTTACATTCCGATTGGGCTTTTCTGTTTACATGCATTAAGGGAATCTACCCTCAAGCACTTGGAATGAGCCTGTGTGCATTGCTGAAGCTAATCTTTGATCTCATTTCTCCACAATTGATTTTTCATACCCTTAAGACCTTTGAGGGGATCGCTCATGGCTCACTTAGCCTTTCTTGGGGATTCATGGTAGCTTTCTTGTTTACCTTAAACAGTACCTTTCAAGCTTTAGCAAATCAGCACTATTATTACTATGGCCTACTAGGAGTGCAGTCTTGCATTAATGGCCTTAGTTCAAGGGTATATGAGAAAGGCTTACGAGTTGGATTCACCGAGCAAAGAAAACGTACTTTAGGGTCTATGGCGAACTATATGGGCTCAGACAGTGAGGCTGTTGCTGACTTTCTATGGGTGGTTGTCGAATTGGGTTACACAGCAATATTAACCATATTGGCAACAATTTCGCTCTGGTACTTCCTTGGAGTGGCAGGTGTGATCGCGAGTGGTGTGCTGGTATTGCTGATCCCTTTTTCCAAACTCTTAGGGCAATATTTGACCCTAGAAGATCATTCGAAGATGCGAGCAAAGGATAATAGGGTAGGTCTGATTGCACAAATTGTGAATGGTATCAACGTCATAAAACTTTTTTGCTGGGAATCTTATATAAAAGGCCTTGTGAAAGAATATAGAAAGAAAGAGGTCAATATTATTGATCGAATCAACTTTGTAGAAAGCGTCTCAAGGTTGATGTACAGCGGAATCAGTATCCTAACTGGATTTCTAGGCTTTAGCATTTATGTGTCCCTAGGGAAAGAGTTGTCCCCGTCGGTTGTTTTTGCATCTCTAGTTTTATTTAGGATCATGGAGCACTCGTTTGCAAATCTCACGGAGCTCATTGCACAAATTTCGGTGAGTCGGGTTTCGGCAAATCGAATCCGGGACTTCCTCGGTTCAAAAAATTCTCAAAAAAAAGCATTTGAGTTTTGTCATGATGTATCAATCAGCGTTAAGGTTCAAAATTTGGAGTGTGCCTATGAGCCCAAGAGTTTATCTGTCCTTAGAAATATAAATATGAAAGTTTTGCCAGGTGAGAGTGTTGCCATAGTTGGAGAGGTTGGAAGTGGAAAAAGTGCTCTGCTTCATACTTTGTTTGGAGAAATGCATATTGTAAAGGGTGAGGTCGTTTATGGGGGTAGGACAAATAACTCTCTTCCTAAGGTGCTTTGGTCTGGGCAGAAGCCATTTGTCTGCAACCTAAGCATCGCAGAAAACATTTGTTTTGCAGATGAATTTGGCGATCTAAAAAAGCTTCTTGCATGGTGTGGGTTAGAAAAGGATATCGAAAATCTAAACTCTGGCTTAAAAACTCAGATTGGCAGGGATGGCCTTAAGCTTTCAGGTGGGCAGAACCAGAGGTTGAATTTGGTGAGGGCTGCATATCATGATGCGCCTCTAGTGATTTTGGATGATCCATTCTCTTCAGTAGATAAGGAAACAGAACAGCAAATTATGGATCATTTGGTGTGCGGTTTATGGAAAAATAAAACGCGTATAGTTGCGAGCCATAGCTTTCGGCACATTGAGAAGTTTGACCGGATCATATACCTGGATAAAGGAGAATTAATTGCAGAGGGTAGCCTAGATGAGCTACTAGAACAGAATGATTCCTTCCGTTTATTTTATGAAAAATCAATGCGTACCAGGAACAAAGAGAAAAAAGACAAACATGTGGCATATAGTCGAAAGAAAAATACCAATGGACTAAAACTCATTGAAAAGCATGCTGCCAAGAAAACTGAGTTTAATCGCCTGACAAGGAACACATACTGGAATTACATTAATGCGATGACTTCCTATAGATTGGGGAAGCGCACTTTTCTAATTTTTGCTCTTCTATTTAGCTGCATTTCAGTTTCTATGATGCCGCTTCTAATCAACTCTTGGCTATCAGTTTGGAGTTCTGATACCAGTATCCCTGAAAGCTTTACATTAATTGAACAGATGCTGATTCCACTAAAATCTACAGTATCATCAGATATCTTTGTTTATGGGGTGATGGGAATTATATTTATTGGCCTGTATTTTCTCCATCATCGCTTATGGTCATTGCGTTCGCTGAAGGCAGGTAAAATATTACATGAAAACGCTGTGTCGGGAATGATTGGAAGTACCGTCAGTTTTTTTGATCGAAATCCAATTGGTCAGATTTTGAACCGTTTTTCTCATGATTTTGATATTGTGGAAAAAAAACTCCCTTGGGCATTTGAACAGATGATTCGGGTGGGGGTTGCCATCTTAACAACTATCATAGTTCTCTTTTGTATTATTCCTGACATAGGCTTTGTATTGGCCCCTGCTATTTTGTTTTACTATAGCCTTCAAAGGAGGTTTCGCCAGACAGCTATGGAAGTGAAGAGGCTCACCTCAGTTTACAAATCCCCAAGTTTAGCCCATTTCAAAGAAATGCTGGAAGGGTTAACAGTGATTAGAGCCCTCAGATCAGAAAAATTTTTCCGAAGCAAATATCACGATACTCAAAAGGACTGGCAAAAAGCCTTTCACGCTATGATCCTATTGAATCGCTGGCTTTCCGTGAGGATCCCATTGCTTAGCAGTTTGCTTAGCTTTGCGGTCATCATTCGCTTAATGTATGCTGCCAATGCTAACGAATTGCAGCTTGGAACTGCAGGAGTCGTCTTAAGCTATACACTATGTCTTTGGGACTACTTTAATCAGTTTGTACGTTCCTATAGCGAATCAGAAGCACATATGATTGCGGTAGAAAGGCTTCAAGCTTTTAGCCAGCTGGAGCAAGAGGAGTGTGATCTAAGCAAAGGTAAGAAGAAGACCAGCAGAGCTAAAAAGGGAGAGGTTGTTTTCGATGAAGTCTCAATTTCTTATGAAGCGGGAAGGCTTAAGGCACTAGAAAATATTAGCTTTAGGGTTCCTAGTGGAAAAAAAGTTGGAATTCGTGGCAAATCTGGTACCGGAAAATCTAGCCTCATCAAAGCACTCCTTAGGATGGTGCCTCACATGGAAGGTCTCATTCTTATTGATGGAAACGATATCTCAAGACTTTCTCTGCAAGAACTAAGATCCGCTGTCGCAATGGTGCCACAGGAGCCTACCTTGTTTGCAGGGAGTATTCGGAGTAATGTAGACCCCCTTGGTCAGCATTCAGATGATGATATTTTTAAAATACTAAGAAAATGCCATATGCTTGATGTGGTTAATGAGCGTGGGGGGATTGAGGCTCCTGTGTTAGAAAACGGTGACAATTTTAGTGTTGGAGAAAAACAGCTACTTTGCCTTGCGAGAGCTCTTATCACGGATTGTCCAATTATTGTTCTCGACGAGGCCACAGCGAATGTAGATGGCAAAACGGATTTTAAGATTCAGGAAACACTTAAGAAACACTGTAAAAATAAGACCTTCATTATTATTGCCCATAGGATGGGAACCCTTGAGAACTGTGCTCAAATCCTAGAGGTCAAGGATGGATGTTTAGTAGAGTGTTAAGTTGCAAAGTTTGTGTGTTTCACCCATTTGAGCGTTCTTAAAACGACAGCAAAAAAACCAAATATCAAAACTGAAAAATTGGCACAAAATAAAAAATTGCTACAAATGCATATAATGATCGAAAAATACGATTAGGCTTAATTTGGGCATCAGATTAGCCGTTATTCTGCGTGAGGAGAGGATCCAACTACAATTTTGGGGTAGCCATCCAAGATAAACTAATGAGGTATGACGTGACGAGTAGATCGATTATTGGTTTTTTAGCGTTCTTCATGACCCTGTTGAATGGATGTGGGAACCCTAACCCAAAACCCCAAGAAAGAGCATCAGCCAGCTCTGCTGATGCTATCGAGGATTCAGAAGATATCGTAGCCGAAAGGCCGGCTGTGATTTCAGGATCTCACTTGTTTTGTGATGAAGAAGAAGGGGTAATGGGTGAAGACCTGGTGAACGTAGTATGTAGTATCGATGGTGAGATAGACTATAAGCAATTTTTAGATCGAGAAAGTTTAGTGATCGAAGTGGCGGGTAAGGTTGTGCCCATCACCATCGATTCTGAAGGCAAATTTGAATTTACAGTTAGCAGGGACCAGGAGTTTAGTACCGAAAACATAGTGGTTCATGACATGGAAGAGCTTGTGTTGGAAGATGGGTCCTATCCAACTGACATTGCATCCAATTTAGATGATACCATTGAAGCAGAAAGCACCGATCACTTGGCTGCCAATTCCAGTGAGACAATGAGCGAAGAAATGGAAAATGAAGAGATATTAGAGGAAAGCGAAAACCCCCAAGAAGAAGAGCTAAGCGAGGAGCCTAGCATAGCTATTGAAGAGAACGAAGTTGATGAAGAAGAAAAAGGGAAAGGTAAATCAAAAAGCAAAGATAAAAAAAATGGGAAAGAGGATTAATCATCCCCCTTGATGCAGTTCACCATAGGAATGCTTATCTGATACAGAATTTTTCTTGGTAATCTTTGCTAGCTAGCTCAATAACTTCCCTGGCTTGTGTGCTGTCATAGACACTGGCAATTTCGCACTTTGCGGGGCTATCGCAATCGGTTGGAATTTCCTTGTAAGTCAAGAAATAGTGCCTTAGGCGATTGATGACACTGGAACGACAGTCACTGAGTTCGCGAACTTCACCATAGAGTGGGTCATCTTTAAGAACCGCAATAATCTTATCATCAACTTCCCCTTGGTCAATCATACGAAATCCACCAATAGGAATGGCATTTACTATGACGTCACCATGGTTGATCGTCGACTCAGTGAGGACGCAAATATCGAGTGGGTCCCCATCTCCCACTAAGTCAGGGCGATTGATCTTGTTTACAGAGTATTCCGCAACACGTTTACCACTATATGTTTTTGGTAAGAATCCATATAGGCTTGGAAATATATTGGAATACTTTTGAGGTCTGTCTATTTTTAAATATCCGGTCTTCTTATCGATTTCGTATTTTACGTTGTCAGAAGGTACCAACTCTATGAATGCATTCAGTGTGCGTTCGTTTTCGAAAAGATCGATTCCATGCCAAGGATGGGGTTTATTAACTAAAATGTCCATTAATTTCCAGTCGCATTTAAGAAGTAGGTTAATATCTCGCTTAACTGGGGCCATACTAACATTCTCTCGTTTATTTTTGTAGCCCATAATCGCGGTTTTTCCCACAATATGAGGCATTATGTTAGTTTCAAATGAATTATGTTGTTTATGTTTGAAGTAATCTGCCTGAGATAGCGAGATTTAGGAAGAAAAATCAAACGATATAGACCCCTTCAAAGACGCTTTGCAAGAGCTTGAGAACGAGGTTTATTTGTTGTTTCGACACTCAAGCAAAAATTAGGTATAGCAAGACGGAGAGTGCTAAAACTAATAAGGCGACTAAAACCAGTGTCAAAAGGTTGAAATTCTGTGGATTGCTGAATTTACGGGGCAAGAATGTTTTCATAGCTGGCGGTACCTGTCTCTCTTTTTTTACATCCTTGCTCCGTCTCTTCTTTTTCTCGGGCTCTTTTTTCGACTGATTTGATTCAGACTTTTGATTCTTTTTTGTCTCTCTTGGGGTGAGAGGCAATACCTTGGCCTCGGGTTTGGAAGTTTCTTCTAGTTTCTCCGTGGCTTTTTTTGCTGCCTGCGACTCCGCTTCTTTAGCAACTTCGGAGACGACTTCATTGACAGCCTTAGTAACCGCGTCCAGTTTTTTCTCCGGATTGGAAGACAGGGACTCTTCTGCAAGCGATCCTGGTTCAGTTATTAAGGTGCTTTCCTCGTGTGAAAACGCAAACTGTCTTTTCTTCGGGCTTGCTACATTGCTGTTTTGCGGAAACTGTCGTTCTAAAGCCTTGAGGACATAGGCTTCGATGCGGTCTACGATGATGGCTTCGTGCTCTGGTTTAACGTCAAGGATTCTATGCATTATGAGGGCCTGTCTTGTTCTGGTCTATTTATCTTCTTTACTATTTTACCACTGTGTGTGAGACACAGGCTTTTTTGCCCAAGCAGAATTCAAACTGAGATGCTGTATAATTGAGGCATGTCATAAGTGACCGATATTTTAGTTTCAATATTACAGCAGGTTACGCACTATCTAAGACTTCCAGTGTTGACGGTCTT
>JABSRF010000117.1 GCA_013215275.1 Oligoflexales bacterium
TTCGAGTTTGAAAGGGAAGCAGTTAATGAGAGTTCCATTTTTAATTATGGTTTTATTATCTCGATCACCTATGATGAGTATATAAAAGGTTGTCGTTGAGAGCAAAAATCAAGTCATTTGCGTAAAAAAAGTTTTTCTTCTTAGGTGTTAAAATAATCCGGATATCACAAATTGCCATAATTTTGTAGCGGCTAAACGAAGCAGTCTCTTTGCTTGAGTAATCGTATTTATTTTTGAAATCGACGGCAAAGTCTTCAGAAGTTCTTTGATAATCCTTGAAACTTGTAAATTTAGGGGTTTTGAGGTTCGGAACCCTGAACCCATCACACACTTTTTTAAAGCTTAGCTCTGAAACTATGTTTTGAATATTTTCAGTATCCTCAGCATGAAAAGGAAGTAAAATTGCATTTTTTTCATGAGCAATGGAAAAGTTAAAATTGCCTGGAGGCACATTTTCGATGGTAAACTCTCCATCACTTCCCATCAACTCTCCTTTCAGCTCTAGCTTAGTACCAGCTATATTAACCGATGGGTTCGTTAAACTACCAAATCCGTGAATCACCCCGGTCACTGAACGCATCTGAGACAGCTCTACACTCACCGTAGGTGCTAGATTCTTCTTAACTGGATCCCCTTGAGAATCAGCATCTGCCAAATATAAACTTTCACCCTTACCGCTTAGCATCTCTAGACGCATTTTAGTTAAATCTAACGGGGGAGTCTTGATACCCATATTTTCATTGGTTGTCACCACTAAACTTGGATTGACTTCTAAGCCCTTTGGAAGTTTGACGGCAAGGACTTTCGGATTGGATGGTAAAGGTTCGTATGAGATCTCCGTTTTGGGGTCTCCCACCAGATAGACGTCCTCAACACTATGGCCATCAACATTCAATGCTAAGAACATGCTAGCATCAGAGCTTATATGCTCCTCGTCTTCAATAGGGTCTTTCTTCCATTGCCAACGATGTAATTGGTATTGTCTGGTTCATCGTCAGTATCAAGTACAGCAACATTCTTAGTGCGAATACGATCTGAACCATTAAGACTTGCATCAAATGACGCGCCATCCGAATTTGACGTATGCTTCTTTTCCTCTAATGAGCAGGATGTGGTAATAAATGCAAAAGTCAATAAAGAAATTAAATATTTCTTCATAATTTCCTCGATTGTATATTTGAAATCTACAACACGGATCGACAGAATTTAGTGAAAAGTTTATTAGAAATAAAAATCATAAATTAGCGGCTTATTTTCAATTCGTTAGGCAACAGCTTATCTCTGTATAATTCTGCTATGGTCATTTAATGTTCGTTAACTTTTGCCGATAGCACTCATGATTAATACCATGAGCAGGGAACAGGACCTATGTCTAGTGAGCAAGCAGAGAAAGAGTCGGTAGATTTACATCCATTTATCCGGGAGGTAAATCTGTTTAACTACAAAGACTACCGACTATATTTGCAGGCTCTTTACAAACAGATTGAACAAGGAGAACCCAAATATAGCTTACGGCGATTTAGTATCGATATGGGTTTTACTGGATCAGGGTACATCGGTAGAATCATTAAAAAAGAGAAAAACCTTGCTCACAAAGGTATCCAAAAGATCATAAAATCTCTAAATTTTTCACGCATGGAGTCAGAATATTTCCAGCTAATTGTGGAGTACTGCCACGAAAGAAACAAAGCCGCGAAGGCTGAAATTATTGAAAAATTAAAGTCCATAAAAAAAGAAAACAAAAAGATCATCCTCGAGGAGCCTCTTAGCTACTTTCTTACTAATAGGATGTGCTCCATTGTTTTAATGCTCGTAGACTATTACGGTGAGGATTTCAGGCCTGATCCCATTTGGATTATTCGTAGAGTCAGAATTCAAACTAATATTGATGAAATAAATGGCGCACTTTACTTTCTCCTTAAGAAAAAGATGCTGGTGAAAGTTGATGGTCGGTACAAGAATATCAATAGGGTCATCGGCACCACAGAAGACGTCAAAAGTGAGGCAATCCAAAGCGCTCACAGGCAATTTCTCAAGGAAAGCTCCGATGCGCTCAGCTTTAACGTAAATGAAAGGGAGTTTGGTCACATCACGGTCCTCATCAATGAGCCTCATTTCGAGAAATTGAAGCTGAAAATAAAAGAATTTAGGGATGAAATAAGAGAGGTTGCTAACAATTTCAGCAAAGACAACACGAAAGACAAAATAGCCATAGCAATCAACGTCCAACTATACCCGGTCACCCATAAAATTCCCAAAAAAAGCTAAATGCTGAGAGTGCAGGATGCTCTAAATAAGCACCCAATTTTATATAGTTTGACCTTGCCTGTACCCTGTGACCACTAGAAATTTCGAAAACGGGCTCATTAGTAAAAAGTCCCCATCTAATTCATCCGAAAAGTTTAGTGGAGTCATAAAAAATTTAGATAAAAACGGCTAGCTAGAAAGTTTTTTGCCACCTTTGAGCCAGCTTTCTTGCCTTTTGTCCACCTGATACCATGGTGTGGACTGGCTGTACAAAATAGGGGGGAACCAAATGAGAGATTTGTTTGCTCGGCTTATACTCAAGTCATATTCGCTGCTTTTTTTGTTCAGCTTAAGTGCATGTGGGGGACCAAACTCGTTTTCAGCATCCAATAGTGCCAGTACGGCTGCAAAGAGTGAGCGAAGTCAGGGATCAGTTGATGGAAAGAAAGCTTTGGAGCCAGTTGATACCGAGATAATTCCTGAGCAAGAAGAGCGTGAAATGGACGAAAGTGAAGAAGCCACTGAGCCTAACATCACCCCAAACTTCATCAGTATTAGCTGTGAAAACAATCCTGAAAAAATGTCTCTAGCTCTTGAAAGGACCGAGCAAAATTTGCTGTCTATCTCTGGAGAGGTTTGTCCAAACCCATTGGCTGAAAACCCGAATATCTTGTTTATGGTTGATGTCTCTGGATCAATGGCTGACCATCGCAACTCTTTTTTTGGGCCCGTCATTAAGGGCTCTGATCCTCTTGTGAATGGCTCCTGTGGTCGTTATGAAGCAATTAAAACGATCATCAGCAAAGCAAGCAATGGTATTGCCACTAGAGGTGCAGAGGCAGCCTTATTGCTATTTTCTTCAAAATTAAATTCAAACTCAATTATGTTTACTGACTTAGAAAACTTCCAAAATACTTTGACTCCTCAAAGGGTATGCATCGCTGATGGCACCACAAATTATGAGAAGGCCTTTGATACTGCGCAAAAATGGTTATCGCTAGCAGCTGGAGATCACAAAATTGCTTATTTTATTTCAGATGGCATGCCAACTGAGTCCAATAGCATCTTGGGTAATTTTTTTCCAGACGCAATCATATCTCGCTCAATAGCAGCGGGAAACCGGATGCTCTTGTTTGAGTATCAGTTACAATTTTTCCAGATTTTTCTTGGGAAGCCAAATCCACAAAGCATGTCTGTCATGAAAAAAATTGCAGGACCTAAGGCAAAAGATAATATTCGCGAAGTTGCCAGGGCATCAGACTTAGCTCAGGTGATTTCTGAGTTTAGCATTATTGAGCTAAGCACCGACAACCTATCACTAAACCTAGCTGGTAGCCCAGTTGCGATTACAAAGCTTGAAGAAACCGAAAAAGGAGCTAGTCCAAAATGGACATGGGAAGCAGAAACCATAATGCTACCAGAGTCCTTAAATAATTTTAAGCTTGAGTTTGAGTTAATTCATCCAAAAATTGAGGATCATCGACAGATCATCATTGATGTTGATTTAATTTCAGAATAAAGAATCGTCGAGCATGACTTTATTTTAGATGGAGATCCCTCCAATCGCTTCGCTCCGTCGGGATGACTTAACATGTGGTTCCGTCGGGATGACTTAACATGTGGTTCCGTCGGGATGACTTAACATGTGGTTACGTCGCGATGACTTAACATGTGGTTACGTCGCGATGGCTTAACCTTTGGCGCCGAATGCCCGTTGGGATTAAATAAATTTCAAACAACTAGCTGCCATCATTTAAACCTACAACGCTACTGTCATTTAAACCTACTACACTACCATCATTTCGACCGACGCGAGGAGTGGAGAAATCACCTCGAACACACCCTAACTCCCAGAGCCTTTATTTATTCTTTAAAACCCACATTGTGTCCTCTGACCACCAAATCTGTGCGCTAAAACGATTATTTTCAAAAGTTTCCCTTTAATCTAAGGCATGTGTCCTCTGACCACCAAAAATGCATGCAGCCTATAAATTGTGATTCACCACCAATCTTACAATGTCGATAAAGACCTTAGGAGACAACAAAAAAATAGACATAGAACCAAAAGGGAGCTGTCGCTATGAAACAATTGATTTTGAGATTATTAATTTTCACCTTAGCAAATTTAGTCCTCGCCTGTGGATATGAGGAAGCCAATGACATTACAACTGCAGGAAGTTTTTCTAAAACTGATACTTATGGAGAGGGTCATCTTCAAGACAGCGAAACAAGTCATGCGACGGCTTCTGTCTCGACAGAAGACTCAACCCCCGATATCTGTGTGGTCGTATTCCATAACTCACAAGGATGGAGTGATGAAGAGATTGCGATCTATGTGGGTACGGACTATCCGGGCATGAGCCCTTACGACTTAACTCAAGAATTAAATGAATGTGGAGCCCCTGAGGGCTTGACTCTAAGCATCCTGATAAATCTGGGAACTCCAGTTCGCGAGGCAGTAGAGGTGGTCAGAGATATCACTGGAATGACTGCTGAAACTGCATTCAAGATTCTTGTAGAAGCGGGAACTCCTTACCTGGAGATCGCTAGTATTTTAGCAGATCTTTTTGAATTCACTGGGGAGCAGATTGGTGAGATTTTTGCCGAAGCCGTTGCCTCTGGCGATTTGATCATGGACATTGTGATTGAAGAGATTAAAGAAGATGCGGCTCTATTGGCGCACTTTATTGCTGCAGTGATTAACTTTGGTTTAGATGTTTCTTTGCGGGATATCCTAATAGCACTCGGAAAGGCATTCGAGGATGCGACTGATGGTGCCGCAAAGCTTATCAAAGTAATCATTGATTCTGGACTAGCGACGGCCGAGAATTTAGCAGAAATCATCGAATTTCTGATCGTCGAGATGAATTATAAAATAGACGACGTTGCTCAATTTATAAAAGCTGCAGTTAATGCAGGCCTAGATCTAACGCTAAGGCATGTACTAACTGCAATCGCAACAGCATTCGAAAATGGGGTCATTGCTGTTAAGGATGTGACTAAACTACTGATTGAGTCTGGACTAGCAACCGCTCAAAATCTGGCAAAAATTATCGAGTTTCTTGTCACAGAGCTAGGGCTTAAAATGAAAAATGTTGCTGAGTTTGTCAAAGCTGCCATCAATGCCGGCTTAGACCTTTCCATCAGAGATGTTCTATTTGCCCTTGGGCAAGGAATCACCAAGATCAGCGATCTAGTAGAAGTAGTTGCAGAAGCAGGGCTATTAACTGCAAAGAATTTAGCAGAGGCATTTGGTATTCTCATCACCGACTTCGGAGCAACAGCAAAAGAGTTATTCAATCTTGCAATCAAGTTTGTGCTTGACACCTCTCCACGGGATGTCATCGAAGCCTTGGTAAAAGTTGGTGCAATTTCTATCGGTAACTTTTTCAAACTAGGTGGAGCGATTCTTGATGCAGCTTGCGGCCTACCAGTATTTAATCTTTCTCCCCATTGCTGGCTATAGGCTGCAGTAAACCTGAGGTCACACGACGGACTCTTGAGTTAAAGTCTTCCCAACGGACTCATGAGTCAAAGTCACCCCGATGGAGCAAAGCGATTGGAGGGATCTCTTCCCTCCATAGGATTCTACTACAAGAAGGCCATAATCAACTCACGTAAATCAGCCATAAAGATATCAACAAGCATAATAATCGTGGTGGGATCAGGCTCTGGAGCGGTTGCCTCTAAAATAATAAGAGCCACATCACTTAAAAGCTTACTTGCAGCTGCAATCGCTGCATTAATATCCGTAGCTGCTAGCCCTAAACCGCGGTTTTCAAGAAACCGACTAACACTATACGAAGTAACCATCAAGCTTTTTGCTTGATCTTCACAATCATCACCACACAATAGTAAGTCATCAGTGTTTCCTTTGAGTTTATCCTTCATAAAAAATGGCGCATTGGGGATCAAGGCATCAACTTTGGTATGCATTTCCGATTGAGCTAACGCAATGGAGGCTTGATACTTCTCTTCGTCATAGGCCTCTTCCGCGCTTTCTTCCGGTGCTTCAAGCTCTTCTTCCGCACTAGCTGGGGCTGCTGCTTGGGCATCTGCACTGTTCTCTTCATTTACAACTTTCAGGGTCTCTTCTGCTTTTTTAGGTTGATTTGCTGCAACTTCGATTTTGGTTGATGCCTGTTCAGTTTGGTCAGTTTCCTCTAAGCTATGACCAGTCAACTTATCCATAACATCAGCAGTGAATAAACTCTCTCCCTCTTTTTCCTTTTTCTCGAAAGATTCCTCTGTTATCTCTTTTGTTTCTAGGGTAATGCTCGCATTCTGAGCTTCCGTAGAATTATTATTACCATAATCAGTGGTCGTTCCTCTGTTGATCTCTTCGTTGGTACCACATGCTAGGATACTCAATAAAAAGACTGATAAAACTATTTTTGACATTAACGTGCTCATCTACCTTGCCTCCCCGTAGAAATAAATAAATCTCGTTAGATTTTTAAGCAGTGATCCTAAGATCACAAAGCCTATCGGAAAGTAAGCTCGAAAGGGTGTTCGGGAATTTGTTTTAACTGAATTCTTTGTATTCTGGCAGGATGCCGCTATTGTTACGGCCTCGATTTATACCGTTAATCTAATTAGTTAACGAGGATCGCTTTCAGCTCAAGAATTCGATCTCGAAGCCTCTGCAACTGTTCCCGTGTTTTTGTTAAGGCTCTTTCAACGCGATCAAATGCCTCACATTTAAAAGAGCTTGGCTTTTGCAGCCACAGCATGGCTCGAATCATTTGAGCTGCCCCATAGCTTTCCCTTTGGTGACTGGAGCTTAGAGAAAAACCTTGATTTTGTAGCAATGCCCCTCCCATCGCAGCAGCTCGTTCACGTGATGAGAGAGCTGCAAACTCCTTGCGGGTAAACGTCCTGATTGACGTTTCCGTAAGCTTTACGCCAACTGCAGGGAAAACCCCACTACTGGCCCTAACAAACTCTTCAATTCGGTAACCCGGGAAAGCTTGAAAAGTTTTAAGAATCCTTACATCTCTAATCGAAAAATACTCATCCAGCTTTGCACCTAAGGTCTCTTGTTGCAAAGATAGCCCTTTGGGTATGTATGAGTTGTCTTCCTCTACGACCAAAATCGGCTCCACAATCGCCGCAAGCTCTTCGTCTTCTTGCTGCGGCTCCACCATCCCCATATGCTCAGCAATAAATTTTGGCCCAAGACCAAGAAGGTTTTCCAGTTGCTTGTCAATTTCATCGTTTACAAGTGCCACCAATTCAGAAGCTTCAATTGGGATACTGCCTCCCGTGCTCTGACAAAATTTTAATTCCTTTTTAAACTGAGCGAGTAGCTCGTGAAGGCTTTCACCCAAAGCATGGATTTCATGCTCCTTGCTGAGAAGCTCGGAAATTTGATCCTCCAATAGGGGGTCGTAAGCTTTATTTTGATGCCATTCCAAAGCCCAGATAGGTCCACAATTTTTTTCTGGAATTGACGCTCTTATGGGATTAACACAGGCCTTAATGCTTACCGTATACAGATCAGGTGCAGTTAGTCCAATATATACCTCCGAGTGCATGGTGGACCCTTGTATACAGGCAATGGCAAGCTTATGGGGGCAAGCCTTCCATTCTACATAGTCTGCCTGACGATCAACCCCAAAGCTTAGCTTAGGGACTAGTAATTTACCTAGCTCAGTTCGAGCTAAACTAGCACGATAGATCAACAATTCCTGAGCATTAATTGTCTCACGTTCCTCATTGAGTGCGTACACCTGATGGACTTGCGTTTCTCTACTATTAGATAATAATGAATTCTTATTCTTACTATTGAGATTTGGCTCGAGCACACCTCGGTCACGTTTTTGCAGACAGCTTGCGGTGAGGAATAAAAATAGGATAAGAAAAGGCTTATAGATACTCATAGGATCACCCTGGCTATTGCAAGGCAGTGCAATCATCTCTTTGCTTCATTTTGACATAAGCCTCATTTATATTGAGGTGATCATCACTGAAACCCAATGAGAACGATTTTGTGTTTTCACTTGCGTGAGTATGGTTTGCGAAAGCGTGACCAATGTTACCTCGATCATAAATAAGTTCACCATTGACTTTGATCTTAAGTCCACTCAAATGATACCGAGATATTTCGCTTACTTTGTTGATATTTTTGCATGCTGAGAAGGTTTTACCTCCTTCACATAAGTCAGTTACTTCGTAGGCAGCATTTAGTTTTTTGATCTTCAGCCTTTGAATCTCTCCTATCGTAAAATCTGAACGGGCGGGTATCCAAGATTTTCTAGTACCCACACTAAAAAGGGTGTGACTTGATTCATCATTGGTAAAGGTTAGGACTGAAGAAAAGGTAGAATCTCCAAAACTAAACTCAAAGACGGTCCTACCAGTTCCTGTTGGAGGGGTATCTTTGCCTTCAAATTGACTACTAACATCGATGTCTCCTAGCTTAGCTCCTTCGACAATGACCTCTATGTTTTTAACCACAACATCCTGCATGCAGCCTTCACCGAGGTTTGCACCCAATGCTAAGCGTAGCTTTCCTCGTCGGTCACGCTCTCGATTTAGCTCGGCAGATCTAGCTGTTATATCAGCCACAAGCTTTAAGAACGTCTCCACCAACGGACTGTCAACGAATTTTGTAGCATCTCCACTTTGACCACCTGACTGAGATCCAGCTCCACCCCCAGGGCCCGAAAGATTACCTGAGCCTCGGTCTTGGCCTTCAGATCCGATACCGCTAATCCTTTTAACTGGATTGTCCTTGCTATCGCAGCTGACACTAGCGACCAGAAAGGCAATGAGAGGCAAAACGACTCGCCTGCAGTAAGGATTGCTATAGATTTTGAAAGGCTTTGTTTTCATTTAATCCTCGTTCACCTTAACCTTTAGACTGTTCCTGCAGCTCTTTAAGCTCTTTTAACGTCACTTGACAAGCATCAGACCTCCCAAGGGTCAAAATACCATTTGGGTTTAACCGGTAATACCAATCATCATGAGGGTCGTCTGGTTTTGCCAAGGTATAGTCCGACAATAAAGGCTGACCATTGACTGAAATCTTTATGCTGATCTGTTCGATGGGAGGCATTTGATCTTTTTGCATTGCAAGCCTACCATCAATGATTTGAGCAGTGCCTGGTTTCACTGCTATGATATTGAGGCTTTCAAGATCCCGGAAGCGGGGAGGCTTGACGAGCTTGTTGTCTTTACGCTGGAACTCTACAGGAGAAGGGGAGCCTGCAGTAATTTCGTTGGTCACATAAAGTGAATCAGCCAAAAGTATGTAGCTCTTGTCTTGACCACCTTGGATTTGAACACGAATTTCAGCCTCTGGCTCAGGTTCCTTGTCGTTGCCAGTGCAGTTTACCCCATCCAGTCCATGATCGTTCGTAATATAAAGCTGGGCAACACACTGACGCTTTAATATGGCTAGCCTTTGGCAAAGAATAGCATTGAATTTCTGTAGCTCATAAAGTTCGACTTTTTCGGCATTATTGCGGGCTTCTAATTTTTCAATTTCCCTAATTAAATCAGCAGGGGGCACTCGTTGTAACTCACCCTGAGTCATATTATAAAGATCAAGCTCTGAGTTGGTAAATGGGCTAAAAGGAGGAGCAACCTGGGCATCAGCAGCAATCTTAAAAGCTACTTCTTGGTCTTGCTGCTCCGCTTTTTTTGATGGCTCAACTGCTTTTGATTTATCGTCCTGCTCTGCTTGAGGCAGCTTGCAATAGCTCAAGATGCAGATGACCGATAGCATTTTAAGAAAGTTCAGTGATTTCAACAGCATATTCTGCCTTTCAACAAGCTATGGTCTCTTTTTCGCAGCAACGGTACAAATCTGCAGGGGGTATCGGCTCTTATAGCTGAAACTTTACAAAACCTTTTATGGGGTTTAGGTCGACTTTGAAGCTAAGCCCCCGAAAAGTCCTAAGTCACTGCATATATTAGCCTTTACTTCAGGTGGATTTCTTAGCTTGGATTGAAGGTCACAACAAATCGCATACTGAAGTGCAGCTAAGGAGGAAAAACTAAACATTTTTCTAAAAGCCAATTGCATTTTCATCAACCCTAACAGAACAGCCGAAAATCGGCTTTTAGGTTGACATAGTAACTAGAATTGTTAGTCTTCTGCTGCTCGCAAGACAGCAAAGCTTATTTTCCCTATATATAGTGGACCCCTTTTTTAGGACCATTTGATAAGTAAAACTCCTAAATGTAACATGCTGAATTTACATAAGGAGAAAAAGGCATGGTTCT
>JABSRF010000118.1 GCA_013215275.1 Oligoflexales bacterium
AAAGTAAGTAAAGAGCTATATGAAGTCAAAAGCCTTTAAATAAAGGTATTTTATATTTCGCTACAGCGACTAATTATAAGACTAAAGAGGATGTTGATGCAGCCGTCGGCTTATTTTCAAGAGATTCAAGTATTGAAATTTTCCATTCTCACTATCCTAAGGAGCCAAAATATGGTTACTTTATCCACCTCAGAAGTCCAGGGTTTTCAAAGTCAGATGCGAAGAATTATGTTCTAACTCAACTCAAGCCAAAGTTAGAAGAAAAGAAGAACCGAAGCATAGACTCCAGCAACATTCTAGTTGCTGGGGACAAAATGGGAACATCAGCAGGTGAGGATGATGATTTAGGGTTATTTATCCCTGGGGCTGTAAACCTATCATTGGGTAAGGAAGCAGCTGAAGGCTGCGATGCATCCTTCCTCGGACAATACGAAAAAGGCCTAGCCAGGTGGTTTGAGCATCATCGATATGTGCAAAGCCACGATGACGACCAGTGCCCCACACTTAATACAGAGGCACTCTCAGGAATTCACAAGCTTGCTCGAGAGGTGATCGCTAGCACCCATAAGAACGATGTCATTGTCTTTCTTGGTCAAACTCCAGCATATATCTATCCCCTCGTAAAGCCTCACCGACAGTCTACGCTCATTGCTATTAGTAGAACGAAGCCAGCAAAAACCATCGAGCCAGACGCAGAACAGTTGCAGCATTTTTGCAAATATTTGGAATCGGAGGGCCTTAGCTCTGACGTGCTGAAAAGCAAAAACTTAGTCCTAGTTGATCATTCTTACCATGGCAATGCCATTGAAGCGATTACCAAGACTTTCAACTCCTGTGCAAAAGCCAATAACACGATTAAGTTTCGATTTATCAATTTCGCCTCTGAACAGCAATTGGCAGCTCATGAGATCGCTCCACTTGATAACCATCGGTTTATTCAGCTTGAAAAAGTTTTGAATTGCAGCTATCTGACAATGCGAGCAATCGCAAAAAAGGATATCCTACCAAGGCTTATTTCAGACTATCCTTGTGAGGATTGGTTAAGTCCACCACCTTCGGTAGATAATGCTGAAACCAAAGCATGTGTGGAGAAAGTTGAAAAGTTTGGATTAAAAGAACTGAGCGGGTTAGATTAAAAATCTATGCTTGGGTTTTCGATATCTACGTATGGGTTCTTAGTCGATACTTCCATATAGCTCATCTCTGAAAAATCCGAGATAATATGGGAAAATCCACCTTCAAAACTCACTTGACTGTCTAGCTCGTTGCCATCGAAGTCAAAAACCTTAAAGTCAAATTTGTACTTCACATTGGAAGCTTCTTCTTCCTGGCCTTCACAGACAAGGGCTGCTTCGTCATCCGTAAAATTGCAATCAACAAAAACTTTGATTCTTTCAGTCAAAGCAGCTCTTTGAGTATCCTCACTTTGAGGTTTAGTACTTGGCACTGCTTCTACACTTGAATAGTTTTCTGTCTGAGCACTGCTCTCGTTAGACGTTAAAAGTTTATTGCTTTCGTCGCTTTTACCGTTGCTCATTGTCTCGCCACATGCAACAATGCCAAAAACTAGAAATATGCCAAGAATCTTCATAACAAACCTTATTGTTAGTAGCTTAAATACCAAGATTAATAATGCTATCGTCATGAAGAAAACTGAATTGAAAATTTCTTGTAGGTCCCTGATATAAATACACTTTATACTTGCCTTTCCCAGGCAAGGTTAGACTGATTCAGTTTTGCTGGGTGGCTGCACTATCATACTGAAATGCTTGCAACTCGAAGATAGGGAGTGCAGCAAGGAGGTGATCAAAGATATCAGCTTGGATTTTTTCGTACTCTACCCACTTAGTAGTTTTTGTAAAAACATACAGTTCAATTGGTAAGCCTGTTTCCTTAGGTTCCAATTGCCTGACTAGAAAGGTAAAATTTTCTTTGTAAATCCTGTCATTGGCTTTTAGAAACGTCTCTATATAGTTACGAAACAGACCGACATTCGTAAGATGCCTACCATTTAGAGGGATTGAGGAATCTCCACTCTTTTCTTTACTTTGTTTGATGTCGGGTAGCGTAGCCTCTAGATAAGGCTTAAGCACACTGACCTTGGTCAGCCGATGCAAGAAGTCATCCTCACAAAATTTGATGGTCTTGAGGTCAATCTTTATGGATCTTTTGATCCTTCTGCCCCCTGACTCTTGCATACCGCGCCAGTTTTTTACTCCATTGGTTAAAAGTGCATAGGTTGGAATCGTCACAATGGTCTTATCGAAGTTTCTAACCTTAACCGTGGTTAAGGAAATCTCCATCACATCACCATCTGCCCCGAAGCTAGGCATAAAGATCCAATCACCAATCCGAATCATGTCGTAGGAAGCAAGCTGAATACTAGCCACAAAGCCCAAGATTGAATCCTTGAACACCAACATGATCACTGCAGTGGCAGCACCTAAACCAGTGAAGAATGCCCAAGGAGATTTATCAAGGATAATGGAAATAACAATGATGATCGTAAAAAAACTCAGGATGGTTTTAACAACCTGAAGATAACTCTTAATGGGCCTTTTACGGGAGATCGGATAAGAATTGTAGATGTCCTCTACGCTTAATAAAATGGCATTCAAACCATAAACGGTGGTTAGGATCATGTAAACGGTTGCAATAACTTGGATTGCACGCACAAGAACGGAACTGATTTCTACGTCATCAAAAAGAAAGAGAGGAGCACATGAATAGATAATGATCGCAGGTGCAATATGCGCAAACTTTTTAATCACCTTATGCTTAAGCAGCATCTCCCCCCATTTAGGGTTTGCCTTGATCAGCATTAAATCAAATGCTCTGACCAAATACCGTTGGGTGATAAAATCAGCCAGCCAGCTCAAGCCAATGATCACGATTGCCATGACACATAAGCTCAGAGCCCACCCAATGGGATGGGATAGTTTTAGGGCGACGAAAAATTCAAGCAAGGCTTCTAACATATTTTTTCCATTTCCACATGTATGTACACAAACCGTATTATCTTCTCCAATATTGATTAAAGGCTCAATAAAAAAACTGAGTTTGATTTTTCTCTAGCTTTTACCACATTGATTTAATATTGTGCTATCGCGTTAAAACATAGCAGATTAAACTGCTGATTAGACGAGGAAAAGAGCAATGAGCGAAAGTCGGATCAGGATCGCCGTACAAAAATCAGGACGTTTATCAAAGCCCACCTTAGAACTCTTAAGCCGGTGTGGCATGAAAGTAGATACATATCATCGCGCTTTGCTTTGCCCATGCGAAGACTTCCCTGTGGACTTGTTATTTGTTCGTGACGACGACATTCCCATGTACGTGAACGATGGTGCTTGTGACATCGGTATCGTCGGATTAAACGAAGCCATTGAAAAGGCTCCTCGTGAAGACAATAGGGTTAAAATCCTGGAACGATTAGGTTTTGGTCAATGCCGCCTTGCTTTGGCGGTACCCGAAAATGAGTTTTCTGAAAACTTTACCTTGGCGTCAATGAATGGAACAAAGATTGCGAGTTCTTACCCTGTAGTCTTGAAGCAATTCTTGGAAAAAAATTCTATCATCGCTGAAGTTGTTGAAATGCAAGGGTCTGTTGAAATTGCTCCCTGCATGGGCATTGCCGATGCTATTTGCGATCTAGTTTCAACCGGGCAAACTCTTAGAGCCAATAAACTTCAGGAAGTCAGTACGGTCCTGAAAAGCGAGGCTGTCGTGATCGGTAGATCCGGTGAGGACGATCAAGATAAGCTTAGGATTATCTCAAAACTCCTCAATCGTATGCTCGGGGTAAAAAACGCTTCAAGAGCAAAGTACATCATGATGAACGCTCCGAAATCATCGGTCAGCAAAATCAGTGCTTTGATTCCCGGTATGGAAATGCCAACGGTGGTTCCACTATGTGGCTCTGACACCCAGGTTGCCATTCATGCAGTTGCCCAAGAGCCCATTTTTTGGGAAACCATGGAGCGCTTAAAAGAGATGGGAGCTAGCTCCATCATCGTTTCCCCGATTGAAAAGATCATCGAATAGATAAAGGCAGAGATACTATGCAGGCTTACCTTAATTCAACAGAATTACCAAATTTTAATATAACTCAATGGTCCAAACTCAGCAGTGACGACCAAAACAAGGTACTTCAGCGCCCTGAGCCAGTGCCCGTGCTTGAACGTGATGCCATCGTATCCGGGATTTTTGCCGATATCAAAAAAGGTGGAGATCAAGAGCTGATCGCGTTGACCAAGAAATATGACGGGGTGACTTTAGATTGCTTGAAGGTCAGCAAAGCAGAAATCAAGCAATCCTATGAGCAGGTAAGTAAGACGACCATTGATTCCATAAAGCAAGCGATGGAACAGGTCAAACAGTTTCATAGTCTGGGAACTCCGAAAGATTATGAGCTAGAAACCTTGCCTGGTGTGCGTTGTTTTAAAGTCTTTCGCCCAATCCCAAAGGTTGGCCTTTATGTCCCAGGTGGCACAGCACCCTTACCATCTTCATTGTGGATGCAAGCGGTCCCAGCTGCTTTAGCAGGATGCGACCTTAAAATTGTCTGCACGCCTCCTGGAAAGAATGGAAAAGTAGACCCGCATCTTTTGGTAACTGCGGACCTTTGTGGCATACAAGATATTTTTAAGCTTGGTGGAGCTCAAGCCATTGCAGCAATGGCTTTAGGGACTCAAAGCATACCTCAGGTAGACAAAATCTTTGGGCCAGGAAACGCATGGGTCACAGCAGCAAAAATGCAGGTAAACCAATCACAATCAGGAGTCATCTGTGACCTTCCGGCAGGTCCTTCGGAAGTTTTAGTCATTGCAGATAAAGAAGCCGATCCAGAATTTGTAGCTTGGGACCTCTTGTCCCAGGCAGAGCACGGCTTTGATTCCCAGATTATCCTTATCACCGACCATGAGAAGCTCTTAACAGATGTTCATAAGGTCATCAGAAGGATTGGCCCAAAGACTAAAAGAGCTGAGGTGCTTGCAAACTCATTAAAGTACTTTCGTAGCATTTTAGTGACCGACTTAGACCAAGCCATAGAGATCTCGAATACCTATGCACCCGAGCACTTAATCCTCAATATCCAAGAAGCACGAAGGCGCATGCAGCAGGTTCGTAATGCTGGTTCGGTTTTCCTTGGCCGCTGGACCCCAGAATCAGTGGGAGACTACGCCAGTGGCACAAACCACGTGCTTCCAACGAGCGGCTTTGCACGCAGTTGTGGTGGACTGGGAGTTGAGTCTTTTATGAAGCCTATCAGCTTTCAAGAGCTAGACCGCTCTGGGATCTCCAAGCTTGGTCCAATAGTCGAAGAATTGGCAAACGTAGAAGGCTTAGAAGCTCACAAAAATGCGGTTTCCATAAGGCTTGCAAAAAGGATGGATCCATGAGCCAAGTAATCAATGATAAGGCCTTACAAGGATTTCCAAAACAACTGATCAGAAGTAAGCTTCAAGAGTTTGCTCCTTATTCAGCTGCTAAACCAAGAAATTTTGAAACCAAGGTCAAGCTCAATGCCAACGAGTCTCCCTTTGCACTGAGCATAGAAAGCTTTGATGAGATCAATCGCTATCCCCAAGCTCAGACTATCGACAAAATTCGCTCCTTGCTTGCTCCCTACTTAGAGGTACGGGAGGAACAGATTTTTTTGAGCCGAGGATCTGGAGAAGGCATTGACATGCTTTGTAGGATTTTTTATGAGGCTAATGAGGATGCTGTCATGGTCTCCAGCCCTAGTTTTAGCCTCTATGAAAACTATGCTAGGATCCAAGGGGCCCAGGTGAGCACCTATCAAACTGATGAATCAAACGGTTTTTATATATGCCCCCAAAAGTTATTAGAGCAAATGCTTCCTCGAACTAAGATTATTTTTTTATGCTCTCCAAACAATCCAACTGGTCAAAGCATCAGCGAGGAAGATCTACTCGTCATTCTAGATGGAACCAAAGGCAGAAGCATGGTACTCGTAGATGAAGCTTACGTGGAGTTTTCAGACCAAGGGAGCTTCAGCCGACTGCTTAATGATTACCCTAACCTCATTGTCTTGCGAACCTTCTCTAAAGCTTGGAGCCTAGCTGGGCTGCGCATGGGTTGTATCCTTGGTCACCCGCAGCTTATTGCCTTTCTGAATAAGATTAAAGCACCATATGCCTTTAGTAGTCCAAGCCTTGAAACCTTTGCAGGTTACCTCACCCAAGATTGTCGAGGTAAGTTAGAGCATTTCGTTTCTCATATAAAGGAAGCAAGAGCAAAGTTAAGTGAGGAATTAAAAGCACTCGGAGTTATCAAACAAGTATTTCCTAGCGATGCAAATTTCATCATGTGTAAGGTAGACGATGCGCAAAAAATTAAAGCATACCTCGGCGCAAAGGGTATTTTGGTCAGGGTGGTAGGAGAGGCTTACTTGCGGCTCACCATTGGAAGCGAAGAAGAAAACACAATGCTTACAAAAGCACTAGCGAGCTTTTAGTTGAAGGGAAAACCATGGCTTACAAAAAACTCCTTTTTATTGATCGGGATGGCACGATTGTCAAAGAACCAGATGACGAGCAGGTGGATCAACTTGCTAAGATATCTTTGGTTCCTGACGTTATCCCCTGCTTGCTAGAACTTAAGAATGCCAACTATCGATTCATCATGGTCACGAACCAAGATGGGCTCGGTACAGATAGCTTTCCTCAAGATGACTTTGAGCAATGTCAAAACTTTATCCTCGACCTTCTTGAGTCTCAAGGAATCACCTTTGATGATATTTTAATTTGCCCCCATAAACCTGAGGATGCTTGCAGCTGCCGTAAACCTGCAACCACCCTTGTGTCATCTTACCTCAGACAAGAGGGTGTCGATTGGAGCAAGTCGTATGTGATTGGAGACCGAGAGAGTGACCGTACTCTTGCAAAAAACATGGGCATCAAGGGGTTTATGCTGGGAGATGAAGGCACCAGTTGGAAGTCTCTCACTCGTGAAATCCTCACAACGCCTCGACTTGCCGTATTGAATCGAAAAACCACAGAGACCAATATCTCTTTAGAGGTGAACTTAGACAGCAACGAGCCTAGTCATATTCAAACAGGCATTGGGATGCTTGATCATATGATTGAACAATTCGCTAAGCATAGTGGCATTTGTCTCAAACTCAAGGCTGATGGGGACCTACACATTGACGACCACCATACTGTAGAAGATGTGGCCTTGGTCTTAGGAGAAGGCATTAAAAGGGCACTTGGAGACAAAGTTGGGATCGGGCGCTATGGATTCTTGCTACCCATGGATGAAGCTGAAAGTCAGATTAGCATCGACCTCTGTGGACGTAGTTACCTTAGTTTTGAGGGAGCCTTGAACACACAAAACATAGGCATGATGAACTGTGAAATGATTAAGCATTTCTTCTACTCATTCTCACAGACACTAGGAGCGAGTATTCACATTCAAACCAAGGGTGAAAACACTCATCATATGGTCGAAAGTATTTTTAAAGGCTTAGGTAGAAGCTGTGAGCAAGCATTTGCAAAAAGCTCAAACGGACAGCTGCCATCCACAAAGGGGGTTCTATGATTACCATCATCCCAACGGTTGGGTCTAACTTGAACTCAATTTGTAGTGCACTCGATCGTTTAGAATTAACATGGCAAATCAGTGAAGATCCTAAAGAGATCACGAATTCAGAGAAAGTCATCCTTCCTGGGGTGGGCCATGCTGAAACAGCAATGGCAAAGCTCAAAGCAAAAGGCCTAGAAGAAACCGTTCGCTCTCTGAGCCAGTTAACCTTGGGAATCTGCTTGGGGATGCAGCTTTTGTTCGAAGAGTCAGAGGAATCAGACGAAGGAGCCATGCCAGTACGCTGCCTTTCCATCATACCAGGTCGAGTAAAAGAAATCGCTTTTAAGCCAGGCATGAGCTTACCTCATATGGGATGGAATCAGGTTAAACCTGCAGGAAACAGTGCGCATTGGCAAGCTGAAGATGTGGAGGACTATTATTACTTTGTCCACGGGTATTACTGCGAAAATGGCCCTTGGGTTAAGGCAGTCACAGACTATGTTGAAGCCATACCTGCCATTGTTGAGTATAAGAACTTTGTGGGAATGCAATTTCACCCAGAAAAATCATCAACAGCTGGCCTTGAGCTGTTAAGGAGCTATTTGTCATGAAAATTTATCCAGCAATTGACCTATGGAATGGCCGTTGTGTCAGGCTCTTTAAAGGCGATTTTGCTGCTCAGAATGAGTACGGCGACCCCATTGAAAGGGTCTTAGAGTACAAGCAAGCTGGTGCTGAGTACCTCCATATTATCGACCTAGAGGGTGCAAAGTCGGGAAGCCGGAGCCAAGCAAGCTTAGTTGAGAGGATGATTCAGACAAGCGATTTAAAGGCTCAGGTTGGGGGAGGCATCCGCTGTGAGCAGGATGCTTTAAGCTATCTGGAGCGAGGGGTAGACCGCGTGATTCTTGGAAGCATTGCGGTTAAACAACCAGAAAAAACTAAAGACATGATCCTGCGCCTAGGAGGCGAGCGTGTCACCATTGCCCTAGATTTTCATGAAACTGAGGATGGTTATGTGGTCTCCACAGATGGTTGGCAAAGTCAGAGCCAGAGTAAGGTAGAGGATTTGATCAATTTTTATCAAGACCTTGGAGCCACCCAATTTCTCTGCACCGATATTGGAAGAGACGGCACCTTAACCGGAGCAAACTGGAGGTTTTACCAAGAGATGTTGGCAAAATTTCCCGGACTTAGCATCTTAGTATCTGGCGGAGTCAAATCCATAGAAGATGTTAGCAAAGGTAAAAACATGGGAGCATTCGGTATGATCTTAGGCAAAGCCATCTACGAGCAGCGGTTTAGCTTAAAGGAGGCCCTGACATGTTAAGCAAAAGGATCATACCATGCTTGGATGTGAAAGCTGGAACCGTTGTAAAGGGGGTAAATTTTCGTCAGCACCGTGAGGTAGGGGGGATCCTCGACCTAGCCCGCTACTATACGGAAGAGGGTGCCGACGAGCTGGTATTCTACGATATCACTGCAAGTGCTGAAGGCCGGCGGGTGACCACCGACTGGATTTCAAAACTTGCCAAGGTCCTCGATATCCCTTTTTGCGTTGCAGGGGGCATTCGAAGCGTTGAGGATGCAAACGAAGTTTTGCGAGCCGGAGCGGATAAAATCTCGGTCAATAGTCCAGCTATCAAAGATCCCGACCTTATCAATCGCTTGGCAAAGGCATTTGGACGGCAATGTGTGGTGGTCGGCATAGACTCTCACTGGAGCGAGGAGCATGGCTATGAGAGCTATCGCAATACTGGGATCCCTGAACTTATGAGCAAACAGGAGAAATCAACGTTTGACTGGCTCGTGGAAGTACAAGAAAGAGGTGCCGGCGAGATCGTCCTAAATTGTATGGGTAGCGATGGGACCAAGGATGGCTATGACTGCAAACAGCTTGCGAAAGCAAGGTCGCTGTGCGGAGTGCCACTCATCGCCTCAGGTGGCGCTGGGTGTGCTGAGGACTTCTACGAGGTGTTTACAAAAACTCAGGTTGATGGAGCCTTAGCAGCTAGCATTTTCCACAATAAAACCCTTCGCATTGGAGCCTTAAAGAAATACTTAGCATCACGAAACCTTCCGATTAGAAAGGAAAGCAAATGGGAAACCAAGCAATTGCAGACATTCAAAGCCTAGACTGGGAAAAGCAGAAGGGCTTGATGCCAGCAATTATACAAGATGCAAATAATTTGAAGATATTGATGCTTGGTTATATGAGCCCTGAGTCCCTAGAAAGAACCATACAAACTGGCAAGGTTTGCTTTTTTAGCAGGTCAAGGCAAAAGCTTTGGACTAAAGGTGAAACCTCCGGGAACACCCTTGAGCTTGTAGACATAGCCATTGACTGTGATCAAGACACGATCCTGATTCAAGCAAATCCGAATGGACCTACTTGCCATAGGCTGACCCCTTCTTGCTTTGATAATCCTGAAACAGCCGAGCAAGAGCAAAACCCCATTAACTTTTTAGGTAAACTTGAAAAAATAATTGCTAGCAGGGTTGAGGAAAAGCAAGAGTCTTCCTATACTTTCCGGCTCTATAACAAGGGAGCCAAAAGAATAGCTCAGAAAGTAGGAGAAGAAGGAGTCGAAGTTGCACTTGCGGCTCTTGACTCGGACACTGATGAGCTTATCAATGAGTCTGCTGACCTTCTGTTCCATATGCTGGTTTTGCTAAAATCTCGTAACTGTTCACTTTCCCAAGTCTGCGAGCGTCTTCAAGAAAGGGCAGGGACTCCCACGCCTTAATTAATTCTGCTCAGATTGCCGAACAAAAGTATTGTAATACACCGAGGATGCCTTAAAAATCCTTGGCGCATTTTTAAATAGTCAAAACTTATCTAGTCGCTGTAGCGAAATGTAATCGCCAATCCCCCAAATATTCGCTTTAGCACGTTTTGGCTGGATTTTTTCT